>CAVGPK010000103.1:0-3372 GCA_963631155.1 bacterium
TTGCTTGTATCTTTACCTTCAAAATATTCTTTAACATAACCATTGATTTTAGCCAAATCTTTTTCTCCGACAGATAATGGAACAGGAATTTGAGTAACAAATTGATTAGAAAAACGGTATCCTGATGATCCGTATTCAGGGACATTTTTCTTCATCCAAAATTTCACTAAGCTCGAATTTAATACAGCTAATAAATAATAAGTTTTTTCCTTTGCGCCATTTATAAAAGCCATACTGTCCAATATAACTGTATTTTCTTTTGTTAAACAAAATGTGTTCTCGTGAGTAATTCTTTGCCAAGCAATATTTTGCTCAAAAAAATCATCCGAATAATTTGATCCCCATCTCTGTAAAGCGTACCACTCATATCTAATGCCAGTCTCCGCTTTATTTCTTTTTGATAATTTTTCTTTATGTCCTTCTAAATAACTATAAACGGCTGGGTATTGCTTTTTGAATTCTTCTTCAGCTTTAATACTTGCGCCTTTTATGCTTGGATCATTATGTAACGGGAAATGCCATGGTACATAAATAAGCCATAAGTTAGCGAAATTATAGGTATAACGCTTTATATCTTTGCCTCTTAAAATTGGTCGAATTAATTCACCTGACTTAGGATCAGAAGCTATTAAAGCGTTTTTAGTGGATTCGTCTATAATGAATGCATCATTATAACCTGTTTTTATTCCGTAGTTAATTTGAATGTTCCATTCGCTTAATGGTGTACCATATTGTTCAATTTTATTTTTAATGCTTATCTCAATTGGGTTTAGAAGTATCCAATTATCGCTAGAATTAAAATTATTTTCAGAATAATGCTGCTGCAAATAATCGCTCAAATTACTTGTGCATCCATCATCCACGGTAACAGCGAGTGTTTTCCCTTTATTTTTCTCTTTACATGCAATCAAAGTATTAACATCTACAGTAGCTGATTCAAATATCTTATTACCTGCATAATCAATTAATTTTAAAGGATTGCAATTATCAGCTAAATATCCACGCAATTTTTCACCATAACCAGCTCTCATCCATTTGTTTGAAGTGATATAACATAATATGCCTTTATCTTTCAGAAGATTTAAACCTTTTTCATAGAAAATACAGTATATATCACCAGTTCTTGTAAACGTTGCATATCCTTGGTCTTTTAGTTCGTTTGCCAACTTACCACCATCTTTTTGTAACTGAACATATGGAGGGTTAGCGATAACAATATCAAATCCATCATTTTTATAAACTTCTTCAAATTCTAGTTCCCATATGAAGAAAGGTTTAGTTTTATTTTTAATCATGTCTTCAATTCTGTAGAAAACGTCATATTTTCCTTGTGCAACCAACTCAGATCTAATTAATTCCATTTGTTCAAGTTCAATTTGGCGGGATAATTTCTGTTTTTCATGTTCATCTGATGTGTTAAAAAATTTAACCTTAGCATCCTTCAATCTCTTTAAGATTACTTCTACAGTATCCGTATTAAATAGATTCATTTGAAGTTCGACTTTAGCTTCCTTCTTAGAACCTCTCCATTTAACATTCCACAATTTTATATTTTCAAAAGTATCGACTAATGAATTTCCTACTCTCAAATGAAAATTTAAATTTGGAAGAGGTTTTGGCGCATCGCCGTTTGTTTCTTGATCTACTATCAAAGATAACCACAAACGTAGTTTTGCAATTTCAACGGCATCATATTCTAAATCCACACCATATAAGGAATTTTGAATAGTTTGTAGTTTAATTTCGTATTTATCTATTTTTTTGTTTGTTAATTCTAGTAAATTAGTACGCAATTTAACTATTTGGTTCAACATGCCAACAAGAAATGCACCTGATCCAACAGCTGGATCAACTATAGTCAATTCACTAACACATTCATCAATATCCCCTGCCAAGCCTTTAATGAAATCAGTTTCCTTAAGAGCATCTCCGTAACGTACATAATTCAAAATAGAATCATAATCTAAATTCAACATTGTAGCTAATCTAGCTGCTAAAGACTCTTCACACATGAAATGCACAATTTCTCTAGGTGTATAGAACGCTCCTAATGAAGAACGATCATTAGTATCTAATAAAGATTCAAAAATTTTACCAAGCATTTCCGGATCGATAGCAACTTCTTGTTCTTCTGGATCAGCTTCATCAACAGTGAAATTATATTGAGATAAAACATTCAGTAGTCCAGTTTCTTTATCGTTAAACCAAAAATCATTAGGTATTTCAAAATCAGTATTTTTCCAATCGTAATTTTCAATCGCTTGGAAAAGACCACCATTTAGAAAAGGTATCTTTTTGCCTAAATATTCATCATTATCTCTTTTTGCATTTAAAGCATTATAAAATAGCGGCTCTAAAAAATCATTGAAGTAGTTCCCGATAAAATTTTTTGTGCTATTTAACAAATAAGATTTATCGCCATCACCCCATTCAGAGGTAACACCAAGCCACCCTTTCTTTTGAATAAAGTGTAAAAACATTATTTGTCCTAAAGTTTTTTTACAGAAAGTTGTTGTAAATCTTTTTACACCATCTTCCCCTCTATAACCAACTTTATTAGCTTCTTTTTTAAAAACATTGTTTGTAGATAAGTAATCATACAATTCGAAAAATTTATTTTTATATTCTTCATAAAAGTCTTTAGATAGTCTTGAAACGCTAAAAGCATCAGTTATTTGATTTAAAGTCGGATTAGTATTTGATTCATATATTGGATTTAACTGTTGTACATAAGTTCTAGTTGGCTCATCTTCGCCCACTAAAAAAGAAAATCGTTTTGCAGGTTTGAATTGTAATTCAACTCCATTTTCATTAAATTCATATTCAATCGTTACAAATGAGAGTTTCCAATTCTTTCTAACATCATCAAAATACGCAACTAAAGCAGCATTAAAATCAGTAAATTGATTTTCCAATAAATATGCAACAAAATTTCTTTGAGCTTTTGGAGCAGAACTATTGTCTTTTACTTTGACAGAAAGAACTATAATATTTTTTCCTTCACTATCCTCATATTTACCAAATACTGTATATGATTGAATAGTATTTTTAAACATCGATGGAATATCTATTTGTTCTTGTAACGGAACAGTTTCCATGTCATTCAAAAAGTCTGCAGTAAACTGTTTATAGTTCTCTTGTTTATAAGGAACTGTTAATAATGATTTAAGCTTCTCCATATCAATTTTCATCCTTTTCTAAATATTCAGACAACACAATCACTTTTGGCTTATTAAGTGAATTTTGAACGTCATAATTTGTTCTTTCTATTAAAAACACCTCATCAATTATTGATTTAAATGCATTAACAATCGCATCAAAAGACTTCGAATTTTTATCTATTGCATTTTTTACATCCTTTAAAACTCTAGA
>CAVGPK010000103.1:3382-6399 GCA_963631155.1 bacterium
TTCGACTTTTTCTAAATATTCCCTATCAGCTGTTTTTAACGAAGAATTTGTAAGTAATGCTCTCAATGTATTCCTAACCTTCTTTTCATTAGGCGAAGCGGTATTTGAGAGATTACTAGTTTTAGAAGAATCTAATATTGAAGTATATAAATTTTTATTTGAAGTAAATCCTTCAAAATAATCGTTTGGAATTTCAATCCCTCTATCAGTTTCTTTTGCTTCTAATAATTTTGCGGCATCTTCAAATTCTATTTCACTTGAAGCGCCATTTTCAAACTTAACAAATTTCTTGATCCATCCTTGTTTTATAAACGTTACTATTGCCTTTGTATCATCGGACTTTCTTGCCACTCTAATCTTATCAGGCAAAGATTGTATTTTATTGGCTAAGTTTGGATTATTTGAAATAATATCATTTACCATCTTGATATAAGACATTTGTTTTCCATTCGACATCATATCCTCTTCATCATCCAACTTATTAGCCATCATCAAAAAATCGTATAAGTTATATGAAGTAACATGTTCATCATCTGTTATGGTTTTAGAGTCCTCACCTAAAAGTTCATTGAACATTTGAACTTTTGCTCTTATTGAATCTTCCAAAGATAGATGTTCTCGTGTATTAGCTCTTGGAAAGAAATTGTAAACATATAGCTGTTCATTTTCTGAGCCAACACGATTTATACGTCCAACTCTTTGCATTACCCTTGTCGGATTCCATGGCAAATCATAATTAATGATTATTGATGCCTTATGTAAGTTGATACCTTCACTCAAAGAATCTGTTGTAATCAATATGCGTTTATCATTTATACCTTTTGAACTGAAATGCGGATCGAAATTATATTGAATATATTGTTTTTTAGACATGGAATCTCCACCACCAAAATCAATCACAACATCTCCATAATCTCGTTCTAATTTTTCTTTCAGATAATTAACAGTGTCTTTAGCTTCTGAAAAGATAATTAATTTTGTGTCATTCCCGAAAGAATCAATATTATGCTTTAATAAATTGTATTTAGCATCTCTTGTTTTGATATCATATTTACCCCACATATCAAAAATTTCTTGAAGTATCTCATCATCCGCTTTAACCTTATCGATATAATCATCCACAAATTCATCAGGTTTAAAACAGTCAATATCGTTTGCATCAACAAAAACATTAAACGCTTCTTCTTCCATTTGATCTAAATCACTAAAATTATATTTAGTTCTTGAAGCAGCACCTACAACCACTTTCCCTTTATTATATAAATTGATAAAGCCCTCAGAAGATATTTTCAATCTTTCTACAGACTTAAGAAAAGCGTATATCGAACTTTCTAGACGCTTTACAAGCATTGTTTTAACAAATCCAATCATATTTTGCTGTCTAGCTTTATCTGATCCAACTTTCTTTTGATTTTTTAAATATAACAAAGGAGCATATCTTGCGTAAGAAAATTTTTTAAGCAATTCTATTGTATCTGTAAAAGTTTGTTCCATCTCTTCATCATACATATAATCCAAACGAATTGGGTCATTCACTGTCGGAAACTTTAAACCTTGTTTTTCTAAATCCTCTTTATAATATTGTGTTATTTCACTTCTAGTTCTTCTTATCAGTACATGTCTTAAAACATTATCTCGAATCTCTGCAGCAACATTTGATACAACTGTAGGATCATTTTTTGAAGCTTTGACTTCTTTATATAATTCATTAAAATATTTTTCAAGATTATGGTTTCCGGGAATTATCGAAGAATTTCTTGAATCCTGAAATAAAGTAATCAGATTTGCTATATCTAGAATTGTGTTATTCTGAGGTGTTGCAGTGATCAAAATAACGCCTTTACCATAACAAATTTTCTTCAAATACTGAAATTCAGTAGAAGATGCATTTCTAAATCTATGAGCTTCATCGATAAAAACATATTTATATGAAGCTATATCATCCATTTCAGACAGTTGGTCAACAACGCCTAAGGAAACAACCTTATCTGACATTTTATATCCAAAGTCAGCTAGTACACTCTCCCAATTGTCTTTTACCACTGGCGGAACGATAAATAGCTTCCTTCCATCCAGCAATTTACCGAGCATCGCTGCAATATACGTTTTCCCTAAACCTACAACGTCAGAGATAATAACACCGCCATGTCTTGCCAATATTTTTCTTGCTTGAGTTACTGCATCAGATTGATATTGTAGATTCATATAACCGTTTGGCCATTCATAGTCATTTTTTCTCGAATCAATTTCTTCCTCGAAATATACAAAGAGAAGTTTTAAAAACAATTCATATGGAGTTATATTTTTATTCATCCAAGTATCGTTATTTATCGTTGTTAGAATATCTTCTGTAATATCTTTGGAATCTTTCCATAATTCTTCAAAAAAATCCAAACCATATTGAACATCGGATTGATTTTTAAGTTCTACATTAAACTCAATATTTTTATCTAATCCATTAAATGTAAAATTACTGGAGCCTGTAATTAAGTTTCCGAATTGATCAGGTACTTTATCTGGATCCTTTCTAACAATATACAATTTTGCGTGCACATTTTTTTCATAACACATACGAATTTTTAGCTTTCTAGATTTAATCCACTCACAAAACTTAAATACACCATTTTCCATTTCTAAATTATCATCTTCTGTGTTATTAAATTCTTCCGTTATTACTTTTTGAACTTTGCGAGTCGCATTAGCTCCAGAAAGTTCAAAAATATCCATCGCTCTAACCGTCTCTATATCGGCTCCTAAGCCAATTAAAATTCGTATTTCTTCCACATCTTCTAATTGTTCTTTCAGTAAATAAAAACCAGTAATTCTAAAATATCCAACTAACACATCAAAATATTTTGAATTAGTTAAAACAGTATTCAAACGATCAGACAATTTAATTCCATTCTCATTCTTATTAGTAAATATCGATAAGTCGTTATTTATTACAGTCATTATTTCAACCCCAATCTCAGCCTTTAATTCTCTTCTTTATCAATTATCTCTACAATCTCATCAAA
>CAVGPK010000104.1:0-6341 GCA_963631155.1 bacterium
ATGTAAGAAATAATGTAAGAAAAGGCTTGCGCTGTGAAAAAGATGTTGTTATAATGGGGTCACTTACAAAAAAATGGAGGAAAGAGTTATGAATTTTAACAAAATTGTTAAAGGAGGCGTCGCAGCCTTTATGGCTATGTCCATGGTTGCTTGTTCTTCTTCGAGCTCGTCAAGCTCAGACACATTTAAATTAGGAGGTTCTGGACCATTGTCTGGAGATGCTGCTGTTTATGGTACAGCGGTTCAACGTGGTGCTGAAATCGCTATTAAAGAAATCAACAAAGAAGGAAAGATTAAATTTGAATTTAACTTCCAAGATGATCAGGCAGATGGTGAAAAAGCCGTTACTGCATTTAACACATTGGCAGACTGGGGAATGCAAGTTTCTTTAGGAACAACAACTTCTGGTGCAGGTCAAGCTACTTCATCTTTATATCAAGAAGAAGATATTTTCGCTATTACTCCTTCTGGATCAAGTCCAGCTGTTATTTATAAAGATTCTGAAAATGAAAAAGATGCTTATGGAAATGTTTTCCAAATGTGTTTCTCAGATCCAAACCAAGGTGTTGCCTCTGCAGACTATATTTCAGAACATAGTGATGTAGGAACTAAAGTTGGTATTATCTATAGAAATGATGATAGCTACTCAAGTGGTATCTACAAGAAATTTAAGGCAGAAGCTGAAAAATTAGGTCTTGAAATTGTTTCTGAACAAACATTCTTAAATGGTAATACAGATTACTCAGTACAAGTAAGTGCTTGTAAAGAAGCAGGTGCTGATGTTATCTTCTTACCTATCTATTATCAACCAGCTTCACAAATCTTAGCTGAAGCAAATAAACAAGGTTATGATGTAAACTTCTTTGGATGCGATGGTATGGATGGAATCTTAACTATGGAAGGTTTTGATACTTCTTTAGCTGAAGGATTATATATGTTAACTCCATTCTCAGCTGATGCGGAAGATGAAAAGACTCAAAACTTTGTTAAAGCTTACGAGAAAAAATATGGTGAAACTCCAATTCAATTCGCTGCTGATGCTTATGATGCTGTATACGCAATTGCTCAAGCATTAGAAGAATCTGGTGTAAGTCCTAGTGATTCAACTTCAGATATTACAGCTGCATTAGAAAAAGAATTTACTTCTATGACATTTGATGGTTTAACTGGTACAAGTGTTACTTGGAACAAAAAGGGTGAAGTTTCAAAAGATCCTAAGGCTGTTGTCATCCAAGATGGCGCTTATGTAGGTGTTGAATAAATTTTAAATTGACGCACAAAAAAAGGCTGTTAATTGCGTAAAACATTGACAGCCTTCTTTATTTATTGAAAGGGAGGAACAAACTATGGCCTTTTTATCCTATCTAATTGGTGGACTTGGACTTGGTAGTGTATATGCGATTATAGCTCTTGGGTATTCCATGGTATATGGAATTGCTAAAATGTTAAACTTTGCACATGGTGACATTATCATGGTTGGAGCATTTGTTACTTATTTTGCGATGAGTTCTTACGGATTACCTGTCATTTTGGCAATTATATTATCTATTGTTGTATGTACAATTTTAGGTGTTGTGATTGAAAGATTGGCTTATAAACCGTTAAGACAAGCTTCTTCATTGTCGGTTTTGATTACGGCAATTGGCGTATCTTATTTTTTACAAAATGCAGCCATGTTAATGTGCGGAACAGATACAAAAATCTTTCCAACAATTTTAAAGGGATCTGTTAAACTTGGAGGTTTAAGTATTCCATATTTAACATTGATTACTATTTTTACATGTATTGTCATTATGATTGTGTTAACTTTATTTATCAATAAAACAAAAACAGGTAGTGCTATGCGTGCTTGTAGCGAAGACAAGGGGGCATCTGCATTAATGGGAATTAATGTTAATCGTATCATTTCAATTACTTTTGCGATTGGTTCAGGACTTGCAGCAATCGCTGCAGTATTACTTTGTGCAACATATCCAAGTGTATATCCTACATTAGGATCTATGCCAGGTATTAAAGCTTTTACAGCCGCTGTATTTGGTGGTATCGGTAGTATTCCTGGTGCATTTCTTGGTGGATTATTACTTGGTGTCATTGAAAATATGTCTCGTGCTTATATTTCAACACAATTATCGGATGCGATTGTATTTTTAGTTTTAATTATTGTTTTGTTGATCAAGCCAACAGGTTTGTTAGGCAAGAAAGTGAATGTGAAGGTGTAGATTATGGAATTTGTTAAATCATTATTTGGACCTAAAACAAAAGGTCGTACCCTTTCTTTTGTCCTTGTACTTGTGGCTTATGTTGTGATTCAAATTTTACAATCTGCAGGAAGTATTCCTCGTATGATTTCTTCTTTGCTTGTTCCTGTATGTTGTTATGTCATTGCAGCTATTGGATTGAATATGAATGTTGGAATTTCTGGTGAACTTAATCTAGGACAAGCTGGGTTTATGTCAATTGGAGGCTTTAGCGCAGCCGTAGTCAATGCCTTATTATTAAACAGTGTTGAAAGTGCTATCTTACGTTTAGTTATTTGTTTAATTGTTGGGGCTGTGCTTGCTGGATTTATTGGATGGTTAATTTCGATTCCTGTATTGAAATTAGAAGGCGATTATTTAGCTATTGTTACATTGGCTTTTGGTCAAATTATCATGTCCTTAATTAATAACTTATATGTAGGATTGGATGGAAAAGGTCTACATTTTGCGTTTATACATAATACGATGAATTTAGGTAGTGATGGTAGATTGATTATTGCAGGTCCTATGGGTGTTACCAACAATTCAATGATTTCGACATTTACGATTGGTATCATTTTGATTTTAGTTTCTTTAATCATTGTTTATAATGTGATTTTCAGTAAAGAAGGTCGTGCTATTCAGGCTTGTCGTGATAATAAGATTGCTGCAGAAACTGTAGGAATTCATGTATCTCATACAAAAACGTTGGCCTTTGTGATTTCAAGTGCTTTAGGAGGACTTGCAGGAGCTTTATATATGATGAATTATTCATCTGTAGCTGCAAGTAAATTTGATTTTAATACATCTATTTTAATTTTGGTGTATGTGGTTCTTGGTGGACTAGGAAATATGACAGGAACAATGATTTCAACGACTGTACTTGTTTTACTTCCAGAAGTGTTACGTTTCTTGGCAAGCTATCGTATGCTTGTGTATGCGATTGTATTGATTTTAATGATGCTAGTCACAAATAATGAAACAATCAAGTTATTCTTTGAAAAATTTAAGAAAAAGAAGGGAGTCGATATCCATGAGTGAGACACGTGAAAAGATATTAGAAGTACGAAATCTGGGTATTGATTTTGGAGGATTGACGGCTGTTAATAATTTGGATTTAGATATTTATCAAGGTGAAATCTATGGATTGATTGGTCCTAATGGGGCTGGAAAGACAACTGTCTTTAATATGTTAACTAAAGTGTATCAACCAACTCGTGGAACGATTCAAATTGCTGGCCAAGATACAGAAAAAATGAATCCAGTACAAGCTAATATGGCTGGTGTAGCACGTACGTTTCAAAACATTCGTTTATTTTCGAATATGTCTGTTTTGGATAATGTTAAAACAGGAATGCATAATTCAATCAAATATGGATTATTATCGACTGTCTTTAGACTTCCAAGCTTTCGCACTCAAGAAAAAGAATCGACTCAAAAGGCGATGGAGCTTTTAGAGATTTTTGGTCTTGCTCAAGAAGCAGATACGATTGCGGCCAATCTTCCATATGGTGCTCAACGTCGTTTAGAGATTGCACGTGCTTTAGCTACAAATCCAAAATTGTTATTATTAGATGAGCCTGCTGCGGGTATGAATCCTCAAGAAACACAAGACTTGATGGATATGATTCGTAAAATTCGTGATTTATTCCCAATCTCTATTTTGTTGATTGAACATGATATGAAATTGGTTATGGGAATTTGTGAAAGAATTACTGTGTTGAATTTTGGCCAGGTGCTTGCACAAGGTTTACCTAGTGAGATTCAATCCAATAAAGAAGTTATCAGGGCTTATATTGGAGAGTGAGGATAAGATCATGTTGAAAATTGAAAATTTAGTTGTTCGATATGGAATGATTGAAGCTATTAAAGGAATTAGCTTTCATGTAAATGATGGTGAAATCGTCACTTTAATTGGTTCAAATGGTGCTGGAAAGACAACAACAATGCATGCGATTTCTGGATTGATTAAACCACATAGTGGTACAATTACTCTAGATGATCAAGATTTAATCAAAATGCCTGCACATAAAATTATTACGCAAGGACTTGCCCAGGTTCCAGAAGGTAGACGTGTTTTTGCCGAACAGACAGTAAAAGAAAATCTATTGTTGGGAGCGTATCATCGTAAAGATAAAGATGAAATCTTAAATAATTTGGAATATGTTTTTGAATTATTTCCAAGACTAAAGGAAAGGGAAAAACAATTGGCTGGAACTCTTTCTGGTGGTGAACAACAAATGTTGGCGATGGGTCGTGCTTTAATGGCAAAACCAAAAATCTTATTATTGGATGAACCATCGATGGGATTGTCTCCTTTGCTAGTTAAAGAGATTTTTAGGATTATTCAAGAAATCAATAAAAAAGGAACTACGGTTTTATTGGTAGAACAAAATGCAAAGATGGCATTAGCTATTGCAGATCGTGCTTATGTGTTGGAAACTGGAAAAATCACTTTAGAAGGAACGGGTGAAGAATTGTCTGCAAGTGAGCAGGTAAGAAAGGCATATTTAGGAGGATAATTGTATGTATGTAAAGGATCATATGACACCAAATCCTATTACGGTAGGACCAGAAGCAACGTTGTCTGAATGTTTAGAAATAATGGGTAAAAATCATTTTCATCGTTTGCCTGTAATACAAGGGGATAAACTAGTTGGATTGATTACAGAAGGTTTAATTAATGATAATTCTGGAAAAAGCTCAACTTCACTTTCTATTTATGAATTGAACTATTTGTTGGGACGTACAAAAGCTAATGATATCATGATTAAAGAAGTGAAAACAGTTTCTCCAGATGCTTGGATTGAAGAAGCTGCTGAAGTCATGGTTGATAATGGAATTAATGTTTTACCTGTTGTAGACACAGATAATAAAGTTATTGGCATTGTAACGGAGAAGGATTTATTTAAAGCTTTCTTAAATGTGATGGGATATCGTCATCAAGGTACTCGTTTTGTAGTGAAATTACAAGATGTACCGGGTGAATTTGAAAAGGTTTGTCACTTATTTGGTAAAGAAAACGCAAATATTGAAAATATTGGTGTTTACCATTCAGAGGAAAGAGCGGCTGAAACTGTCATTCGTGCAACTGGAGAAGTTTCTGTAGAAAAAATGACAGAAGTACTTGTTCAAGAGGGCTTTGAGGTTGTGAATGTTTGGCAAACTAAAGCACAAGATGCGAAAGAGTAAGAAAGAGATTTCTTACTTTTTTTCTTTTAAAGAGTATAATATGGTTTATGAACAAAAATATCAAACAGGAAATTTTTAATATCATTCAAATTGGAGATAAAAGTAATGTTTTAAGTCGGTTTTTTGATGTGTTTATCACAATTGTGATTTTATTAAACATCATAGTCACTTTTATGTTGACGTTTGATTGCTTTAAAAATATATATAGTTTTCTTCATTTTATTGAATATACAACTTTATTTATATTTTGTGTAGAATATTTGGCTAGAGTATGGACATCTGATTATTTATATCCAAATCAATCAAAAGGAAAAGCTTGTCTTTATTTCGTATTTTCTTTTTATGGAATCATTGATTTTTTAACGATTGTTCCTGCCTTTTTCTTGTCTGGATTTGTATTTTTTAGAATGTTTCGAGTCGCTAGAATCTTTCATTTATTTAAACTTAATGCACAATATGATTCATTTAACATTATCGGTACCGTATTAATAGAGAAAAAGAATCAAATTATATCGTCGTTGTTTATTGTGTTAATTTTGATGTTTGCGAGTAGTTTGTGTATGTATAGTGTAGAACATGATGCACAACCTGAAGTTTTTGAAAATGCGTTTAGTGGAATTTGGTGGAGTGTTTCTACTTTATTGACCGTGGGATACGGAGATATTTATCCTGTTACAGTTTTAGGTAAAATTATGGCTATTTGTATCTCATATTTAGGTGTGGGAGTTGTAGCTATTCCAACAGGTATCATTAGTGCGGGTTTTGTAGAGCAATATCAAAAAAAGAGCAACCTTACGCATGTTCGTGAATTGGATATAAAGAGTATTGCTGAAATTATCGCTAATGAAAAATATATAGGAAAAACAATTTCTGAAATTGAACAAACCTATCATTTTATGATTTATCTTGTTT
>CAVGPK010000105.1:0-6301 GCA_963631155.1 bacterium
AAAAGAAAAGGCTCCGAAGAGCCGAATCCGGGATAAACCCTTGTTTTGTTAGGTCATATAAATTTTTGCTAGAATATAACCACTCAAATTATATCCTAATCAAACTCTAATTTCAACTTATTATCCTTCACTTCGTATAGATTTCCTAATACGTCTGTTGCGTATTTTTTCAAGTCAATCATCGTTCCTAAAGACGGCATCAACCGTTTTTTACAATAAGTATAAATTGGTTTTACTTCAAATCTATTGGCTTCGTCATTACATGTAGCAGTAAATTTTAACATTTCAAAAGTTTTACCATCATGATAAAGTTCTTTCCCGTCACCTTGAGTAGATAAATCATACACATATTTATCCCCACTTTTCTTCACAATTCCAATCAATTCATCCCTATGCAATGAGAATAAGAACCCTGCATTTTCAGATATTTTTTTTCTTTTCTTCTCATTTTCATACCATTGTTTATCAATGACATATTTGTCTTTTGATTTATGATACGTTACATTAGTATATCTTACTGTTACAAATCTAAACTTGCCGTCTTTGCACTTATAAAAATCTGTTCTATATGGACTAATTTGTTTCAAGATTACTTTTTTATTGTTAGTATCATAGTTACTTGAAATATTTAAATGATTACCCAATTTTTCACTTTGATACTTCATGGAAACAATTGCAGGTCCATTTCCTTTTTTTGAATATTTGTGAATAAATCCATTTTCTTCTTTATATGAAGTAAGTGGATTTTCACCATTCAAAGAAATTTCTTTTTTGCCTTTTTTCTCAATTGTCTTATATGTTTTTCCATCATCTTTAAATTGTTCATAATGATATTTCACTATATCTTGAATCAATTTAAATGTTTGTGGATCATGTTTCGCCATTAAATATTTATCATCTGTACCATTCAAAATATCTTCAACTAAACGTTTGCATTTCTTATCTTTTGAATCATAAATATCAGAGATTTTCTCAATCAAATAATCCGTATCATTATATTTACGGGTACTATATATTGTTTCATCTGCAATTTGCCGATTAGGTTTTGTGTTTATCTTATGAGAAATTTTAATTGGTTTGAACGTCATATCTTCACGATCAATTAAATGATTGTAGAATTTATTACTCTCTTCATAAATCGTCTTCAACCCTAAGATGTACATAATATAAGATTCATCAAAGAATTGTTTATCATCTGGAATTGTTTTTATTTCACCCGTTGTCTCATTATACAAATTACTAAATTCATTCTTGGCCAAATACCCATTTAACAAATTTAATTTTTTAACAGAAGCCACAATCAATCCGTCTATTGCATGATGTAAGTAATCCTCTTCACGATCCTTCGGCAAATGAATTCTCTTTCTAAATAAGTCGGTCAATCGACCATTTACAGTATGAACCTTGGTATCGATTTCATTATCCTTAAAATAATCTTGCAAAGTATTTAATACAGTTCTACACGCATAACTTGTATCCACCAAATTACGATTAATAAACTCTTTAACAACTTCAATCTTAGTAATGTCTTTTTCATTCAATAGATTAAGCTTTTTTCGATAAGGAATATTCTTATTGGCCAATACATTAGTTTTAAATTCTGAATACGTACATCCCATACCATTAAATTTTCCTGCGCTAAAAGCCATGAACGGAGTTAAATTCCCCTTTACCTGATTTTCAGAACGTAAAGCTAACACTTTATTATTCTGTGAATCATCCAATGAAATGGAAATAGGAATAATATGATCAATTTCAGTATATGTCGGATCACTAATTAATCTTCCTAAATCAATTGATTGGAAAGTATATGCACTTTTACATTCTTGTTGCTTGTACAAACTAATCTTCATTCTTGTTTTTCCATTGATTTTTTCAGGGTCAAATCCAGATTCCTTCAAAAATTTATCCATTTCCTTCGAACTATTTTCATTATTCTTTTGATATTGATTAATTCTCTTTTTTTGCTCATCTGAATTTTTATCACGAGTCATCTCAATAACAATTGAATCAAATTCACCATACTTTTTACGTAATGAATTCACCACTTTGATTGTTTCATTTTGAGCACGCTTTGCGACCGGAGACAAAATCGCCTCATCATCCACTTCAATATTCTTCTTACCTTTTGTAGATTTTCTATTCGCATCAAACAATTTCATTTCATGCAACAGCTGCATTTGATTCATTTCTGTCGCAAACAATTCTTTATTTAATAAACGAATTGCCTTAAAAGATAAAGAATGATAGCCAGTAATCCCGGTTGTATTCACTAATTGTTCAACCAAGGAATTGCTTAAATCCAAATCCGCAGTCAACAAATCAATCCTTCGATCCTCTATTCCTTTTTTATTTGTTAAGATTTCAATAATCTTATCCAACATTTCATAATCTTTTAAACTAACCCTTTTTCCTTCTTTTTCAAAGATCGATTTAATTCTCTTATATCCCTTGAACTCAGTAAAAATCGCCTTATTATTTTTATCAATACGATATCCTTTTATTTCTTTTTCACTAACTTCCAATTCCTTAGCCAATTGTCTTAAAGTGATATTTCCTTTTTCACCAATGACAGATAAAATATGTTCTTTTTCATCTGTTGTCAATTTATTGCCTTCAACAGTTAAATTATTTAAGTCATTTAAAAAATTAAATAAATCTGCACTCACAGACATTTTAGGAGCTCTTAATTCATTAGGGAATACACTACATTTTCCTCGCATTTTCTCAATCAAATCAATAACTTCAATATGTCCATCCACTTCAATAAAACGACCATAAGGAGTAGGTGATTTTTCACTACCTGGCCCCTCATAGTATTTACGTCTTCTTCTAACAATTTTATCGATTGATTTCTTTAATTCTTTATTTAAATCTTGATGATCTAAAATCTCTTTTAGCTCATCCAAATAATCCTTTGTAGAAAAATTATTTTTATGTGAACGAATCTTGTTTTCATCTTTCAAACGTTCTAATTGAATTTCACAAATAAATTTACCAGAACGAATCAATTGTTCGTTTTTCTGTAAAGTTGCCTTTAGTCCTTCCGATTCAGATGTTTTTTCTGCATCTTCCTCAACTGTATCAACCACACTACCCCTATGTTTTGTGATATGTAAAATAGCAGCTGTTAATTCATCATTCGTCAACTTTTGAGTCAAACCTTTACATCTAATTTCATATACATTGGACAATGGCTTATATTCATCTGACATAATACCATTCTCTTTCAATAACTTTTGCATATCATTCAAACGAGTATTACGTCGCGAAGTCAAACGCCTTCTACTACGAGTGGCTCTTCTCTTTTCATTTTCAGCAGCCGTTCCCTCTTTAAACAGTCGAACTCCATAATCAACAAATTCTTTCGTATTTAAGTCAATTACTCCATACCCACAGCTAGTTATACCGATATCTAACCCTAATGCATAATTATTATTCATTTTAATGCCCTCCAATAAAACTTTTGTTAGTTTCATTCTATCACTATTAAGGAGCAAATACATAAAAAAGTCCTTCGATTTTGAAGGACTTTAACTATCTAAATTATAAACTTTTTCCAACTGAATCTGCTTTTTTGATCGCTTCAATAAATTTTTCAGTTGTGAATGGATATGGAGCATTTTTCCATTCTGTTGTCTTTGTTGCAGCTTGTGCCAAGGCTTCTAAATGACTTTCTTCTAAATCCATTTGAGCAAGTGTTACTGGTAGACCAATAGACTTGTTAAATTCAGCCATTGCTTTTAGGCTTTCATCATCTCCTGCATAGGCATACAATACCAATACACCAAAGGATACGACTTCACCATGTAAGTGATGTCCAGGTCTAGAAATAGAGCAACTTCCATTGTAGAAGGCATGTGCCAAACTTGAATTATAATAGTATTCTGGTTGATTTGTTAGGTTTGAAACATATCCAGTAGATACACAAATATCAAGGGCAATCGCTTCTACGGCTTCACTTGATTCATTGTTTGTCACATCTTGCATACCTTGTTTTCCATATTTCAATAATGGTTCTGTACAAGTGCTTGCCAAGGCAACACCAAGAGTAGCAGTATGATCTAATGTTTTTTGTTGTGTTGCGAATTCAACTTCACATTGTTTACTTAAAGCATCACCAATTCCTGCCCAGAAATATTCAGTTGGTGCTTGCGCAATAATTGTAGGGTTGATGAACATGTGAGCTGGACAATGTGGATATGAATAATGATCCATATTTCCTTCATCATCATATACAACGGCAATCGCTGTAGCAGCTGAACAGTTAGAACAAATTGTTGGGAATGAGAATACCATCTTATTGTTCAATTCAATGGATGCCGTTTTACAAGTATCAATAGCTTTTCCACCACCAATCGCAAAAATTACATCTGCCTGTTGTACATTTGGATTTGATGTTAATTTGTGCACATTTGTCATTGTACATTCAACACCATACACGATTGAATCTGTAATTTCGATATCTGAACCTTTAACAGCTTCTCGAATCACTGGTTCTGCAGCTGCCAATGCTCTTTTCCCTCCAACAAGAACTACTTTTTTTGCGTTATACTTTGTACAAACGCTAGGAATTTCGTCATAACATTTTCTTCCTACTGAATAATCTGTCATCTCAATTGTTTTCATACACTTCTACTCCTTCTCTAATACATTCTTTTTCGTGATGATAATTCTTATAAACGCCTACTGTTAAGAATGGAACAATAATTATTGCGATTGCTAAATAGCCACAATATCCATAGCCATACTTAATAATGTTTGTTAATCCTACTAATGAAATTGTCATAGATACAATAATAATAAAAGCAGAAATAATCATTCTTTTTTTCACTGGATTTTCAATATTGGCTAATAATGGCACATTTTCAAATCGAGCTACAAAACCAAATGTAGTTGTGACCGCTGTTGAAATTAAGCATAATAATAAACAAATTCCATACACAACGACCATCCAATTTGCGTTCATCTCATTTAAGCTTGTTAATGTTGGTAACGTTGTAACTCCATAAACACTTTTCCATGAAATTAACATTAATACGCTTAAACATAATGCGACAACATTCATCGCAAAAGAAACCCACATTGCCTTTGAACACGATTTACGATCTGGCAAAATTGTTCCACAAGCTACAATGGTTGGCAATGTAACACATTGAAATCCTGCATAAGTAAAGGCATTTAAAATGGCTTTTGGCATATTCGCAAATCCGTTTGTGCTAAAATCATTTGCTAAGATTGCACCAATATTTTGCCCTTTCATAATTCCCATACCATAAATTGTAATGGCAGTTATTAAGATGGCAATTCCCATATATGTACTTGCTTGACGTACAACGCCAGCACCGAATATTGTTAAACAGAAAACGATAATACCAACAACACCAACGCATACATAATAATTGAATCCAAAATAAGATACCAATGCACTTGCGGCACCACTAATGGCTGCTGCAACCGCCATCAAGACCATGATATTAAAGAAAATTTCAAATAAAATTTCTAACTTATCAAAAGGATGATATAAATTTTGAAACAACTCTTTCGCATTTTTAAATTGATGCTGATTATACATCACCATAGCTTCACGCATTGTTAAGATCAACAATAACATGGCAATAATGGCACTAACAATACCTGTCCATCCAAGTCCTACATAATATGTGTCTGCCTGATTTCCTGTGGCAAATCCACCACCGGCGTGTGCTGAGAATAAAACGGCTCCGACAGAAAAAATTGCCATTTTACCAACTTTTTGTGCTTTCATATCTGTTCCTCCATAAATAAATGCACAACAAGCTAACAAAAAAACCTATCGTTTCTTGCTGCCTGTCAAGACAGAAGAGACGAAAGGTCACAATAAACAATACTTCCGCGGTACCACTCTTCTTCATTCACTAAGAATGCACTCATTTCAGATGCTAATACATCCTGCTCCATTAACGTTAAGCCTACGTCCAAGTCTTATCAACCTGACCACTCCATGGTAAGTTCATAGCTATCACTTTCATGTCTTGCACCAACCGACAATTCTCTAAGGAAGCATTTACTATTACTACTCCATTTCTCTGTGTTTTGCTCATTCATACTACCACTATTTTTTTCTCGTTGCAAGTATTATTTTCATAAATTTTCAGAAAATGTTGCAAAAAGAAAAGAAAGTAATCTGAAACAGAAAAGATGATTAAAAAAAAGCCATCCGAAGATGACTTATTCTTTAAAATTGGTGGAGCGTAGCGGGATCGAACCGCTGACCCCCTGCTTGCAAAGCAGGTGCTCTCCCAGCTGAGCTAACACCCCA
>CAVGPK010000106.1:0-6248 GCA_963631155.1 bacterium
GGGAAGTATATTTGGAAGTGGCAATATTATGATTGCCGGTATTATTCTTGTTTGTGTTGTTGGTGTTGGTGGAATTGTTTTTTATCGTAAAAAGAAGAGTAGGGTTTAGGTTATGAAAATAAAGAAGATATTGGGTTGCATTTTAAGTTTGGGATTGTTGTTGAGTCCTGTTGTAGTGGATGCAGAAGAGCAATCGGTTGCGTATACGATGGATAATCGTCAATTTACTTCGGTTGATGAGGCTTGGAATGCGATTTGTGATGGATATGAAGTGTATATGAGTCAGGATTGGAATACGAGTTCTCGCTTGGTTTTAAAAGAGGGAAGCCAGGCCATCTTGCATATGAATGGTCATAGTATCAATCGTCAGATTGATGATTATGAATTGGATGGAGAAGTGATTTATATGGAAAAGAATTCTTCTCTAACTATAACGGGTAAGGTGGATCGTTTGTTTACAATGCCAAATTATAAAGAGGATGAGAATGGTTCTGTGATGGCTAATGTCACTTTAGGTGGCATAATTACGGGTGGTAAGAGTAAAAATGGTGCTGGTGGCATTCATATGAAGGAAGGGTGTACGTTAAGTTTAAATCGTGTGGGTGTTGTTGGAAATAAGACGCGTTATTTTGATGCGTGTGGCGGTGGCATCCAGATGGATGGAGAGAAGTGTACGGTAAATTTAAATAATGGCAGTATGGTTTCTTATAATTATTCGAATGGTAGAGGTGGCGGTATTTATGTTGCCGGTGATAATGGAATTGTTACGATAAATAATAGTGAGGTTTCGTATAATAAAGCTACGTATGGTGGTGGTATTTTTTCTAATTATGATGCGACTTATATTTCATTAGAAAATCATTCGTCTATCCATAATAATTTAGCTTCTACGCATGGTGGGGGTGTTCGTATTTCGAATTCGTATAGTACTCTTATTAGTGAGGATGGTACTGGAAGGATTTCTGATAATGTTGTGAGTGGTTCGAAGGGTTGTGCTGGTGGTGGTATTTTTTATGCGGCTGTAATGATAGATACCAATGCGGCAACACTAAAGGGAATTACGTTTGAGAATAATGAGGCTAGTGTGGATTATGAAGGTGAAGGTGGTGCTTTTTGTTCTAGATTGGAGAGTGTAAAGGTAGAGGATTGTACATTCAAAAATAATAGGGCGTATAAGGGTGGTGCTGCCTTTATTGATGCGGATGATATTACGTTTACGAATTCTTCTGTGACTGATAATTCTTGTGAAAATAATGGTGGAGGCATCTTTGTGGATAGCATGTATGATTTGTGTTTTTCTGGAAAGGTTACTGTTAAGAAGAATACGAATTCAAATAATGAAGCGAATGATGTGTATTTAGAGAATGGAAGGTTTACTCGTGCTTATGTTTCAGGGACTCCGGATGAAGGTAGTGAAATTGGCCTGATGGGGGATGGAGAGTGTAAGATTGGCATTGATCAAACGGGTAATAATGGAGCATTCTTCTTAAATGATACGGCTCATTATCATTTGGAATATAGTGATGGTAAGTTGTATCAGAAAAATGGGGCAACTGGTAGTATATTTGGTAGTGGCAATATGATGATTGTTGGAATTGTTTTGGTTTGTGTTGTTGGTGTTGGTGGAATTGTCTATTGCCGTAGAAAGAAAAATTAGTGGCTTATTGTAGAATAAATTTGGCAGGATAGAAAATGTTTTATAAATTTAGTTTATAATAAAAAAATAAAAGTATACAAAATAGATTTAATTATAGACTATTACAAATAGGGAGTGATAAAATCCATGAGCAGAGCAGAGCAGAGCAGAGCAGAGCAGAGCAGAGATAGGATAATTTGGCTAGATTATGCTAGAATGATTGCTATTATATGTGTAGTAATAACACATGCTACAGAAAATGTGTATGGCTTAAGTGCAGAAAATTTAATGCAATTTTCATTACATCGAAGAATTTTTGTAATCTCTATGTTTACAATAGGAAGGTTAGGAGTTCCTATATTTTTGTTCTTAACGGGATATTTATTGTTAGATCGAGAATATTCAAGTGATAGATATAAAAGCTTTCTCAAGAATAATTTTTGTGGGCTGCTTTTAACAACGACTATATGGATTGTTATGTATAATGCTTTTAATGCTTTTTTTGGGGAAACACCATTTGATATTGAGAAATGTTTAAAAAATTTGTTATTCCTCCAATCCACTGAAATGAGCCATATGTGGTATATGCCTGTAATTATAGGTATTTATTTGTTTATACCTTTCATAGCTAATGGGTTGAGAAACACGGATGTAAAGGTTCTATGCATTCCGTTGATATTTGCTTTTGCGTATCAGTTTGTTGTGCCGGTTGTAAATATATGGTTGGTAGCAACAGGGCAAGAGACAATCTCAGCGTTGCCAGATGTGAGTTTTTCAGGAAATTGTTATGGAATTATGCTTCTATTGGGGTATTTGACAAAAAAAGGAATCTTTGACAAAATTCCTACAACCGCTTTTGTAATATTAGGGGCAGCTTGTTTTGTTTTTACAGTGTTTACACAGAATTATTTAACTATGCATGGAATCACGTACAATGTCTGGTATAATTCTGCAACTTTAATGATTGCAGATTTAGCGATTTTTATATTGCTATCTCGGGTAAATTTGAAATATGGAAAAATAGCATACAGTATATCAAAGGCGTCCTTTGGAATATATTTGGTTCATAATTTGATTCTTATTCCTTTGAATAGATATTATCAACCTGGATTGAGTAGTGCGAGTAGATTGATCATGATGTTCACAATTACATTTTTAACAGTATGGCTGATTGTGAGTATGATAGGAAAAATCGAACCGCTTGCTCGGGTGTTATTTTTTCAACGAAGTTCAAGCAGAAGGTAAGATGTAGAAAGAAAAATTAGTGTGGATTCCCTAAAAATGGGGGGAATTGAGTAGGGTCAGGATTTATGGTAATATAAATGCGTAAACTTTTTTGTTTGCGCATTTTTATAGTATTAAAGTAATTAGGGCAAAATAGGAAGTATTTCGTTTGGATGACAGGTATGGACTGTTTGAATAGGGTTTCTGGCTTAGAAAGTGATTTCTATGGGTTGGGCAGATTGTATTTGGATGGTGTTGTCATGCAGATAGTAAGGGAATTGAATAATAATTAATATAGATAGTGGAAAGGGATATGTGGTATGGATCCGAAAGTCAAGATTATTATAGCTACTCATAAAAAATATAGAATGCCAGATGATTCAATGTATCTTCCTTTACATGTTGGTGGCGAAGGAAAAGGTGATTTGGGATATACAAAAGATAATAGTGGGGATAATATTTCAAATTTAAATCCAAGCTTTTGCGAGTTAACTGGATTATATTGGGCTTGGAAAAACTTGGATGCAGAATATATTGGTTTAGCTCATTATAGAAGGCATTTTTCAATGAGAAAGGGATCTGATAAGTGGGATAGAGTTTTAACTTATAAGGATATAGATCCTTATTTGGATCAAATTAAAGTGTTTGTTCCAAAAAAAAGAAAGTATTATATTGAGACATTATATAGTCATTATGATCATACGCATTATTCAGAGCAGTTGGATGTAACACAACAAATTATTTCGGAAAAGTATCCAGAATATTTAAAGAGTTATTTTAAAGTTATTAAAAAGCGTTCGGGATACATGTTTAATATGATGATTATGGATAAGGAATTATTGAACAATTATTGTGCTTGGTTGTTTGATATTTTATTTGAATTAAAAAATCGGTTAAATATGGATGATTTATCTTCATTTCAAGGAAGATTTTATGGTAGGGTTAGTGAAGTTATTTTCAATGTTTGGTTGGATTATCAAGTTAGTATTGGAAATATTAAACAGTCTGAAATAAAAGAGTTAGGTTGTATTCATATGGAAGATATTAATTGGTGGAAAAAGGGTACGGCTTTCTTAAAGGCAAAGTTCTTTGGTAAGAAGTATGAAGGGAGTTTTTAATGGGAACACCAAGATACTCAATTATTATTCCTGTTTATAATGGAGAAAATACAATTGAAAGTGCGATAGAAAGTGTTTTAAATCAAGAATATAGAGATTTTGAAATTATTGTAGTTGAAAATGGATCTAATGATAAAACTAGTGAAATTGTGACTTCTTATTTAACAGATGAAAGAATAAAATTGTTGCATAGTGAAAGAGGAGTTTCTAATGCTCGTAATATGGGAATTGATTATTCATGTGGTGAATGGATTTTATTTTTAGATGCGGATGATGAGTTAACAGAAAATGCATTAAATGAATATAATCGCTGTATTCATAATGAGGAAGATTTAATTATTGGCAAGTATGATTATGAGAACACAAGTGGAGATGTTACGTTTGTTGAGGATGTGAATGATTATATTTGTCAGTGCCTTAATGATCCTACTAAAAGATGCACAAGTACAGGAATAACTATTTATTCAAGATTGTTAGAGGATATTCGATTTAATACGGATTTAACACATGCTGAAGACAGCTTGTTTTTTTTGAATCTGCTTAAAAAATCCAGTCATATTGTATTGTTAGATAGCCCGATTTATAAAGTGAATTATGCTGAAAATTCTTCTGTTAGAACACCAAACTTAAATCAATTTGATGCATATGTATCTACCATAAATGAATTGTATAAATTGAATTGGGATAAAAAAGTACAATTAGAATTAAATGCATTTGTACTCAATCAAGTGTTGATTGTGCTAGTAAATAATGTTTTTTGTGTTCAAAATGACATTGGATTTTCTATTTTACTAAAAAAAGAAAAAGAAATTTTAAATAAAGAGATTGTGAGAAACGCCATTAACAATGTCTCTTTTAAATATTGTGATCGTACTCGTAAAATAGTTTTTAAACTTATGCAGTGGCATTGGTATCTAGGCTTAGCACTTGTTTGTAGATATAAAAGTAAATTAAACAACAGAAAGGAGTTGAATTAATTGAAAAAAATACTTGTATTTGGTATTACAGATAACCCTGGTGGTGTGGAAAGTGTAATCATGTCTTATTATCGCCATATTGATCGAAATAAAATTCAATTTGACTTTCTTTGTAATACAAAAATTGTCGCACATGAAGAAGAGATTTTATCTTTGGGTGGAAAGATTTATCGTGTTTGTGCACGTTCCAAAGATAGAAATCAATATAAAAAAGATATGGATTCTTTTTATAGTGCTCATTCAAAAAAATATGATGCGATTTGGGTGAATGTTTGTAGTTTGGCCAATATTGATTATTTAAAATATGCAAAAAAATATGGCATATCAAGAAGAATTATTCATTCTCACAATTCTCAGAATATGGATACAAAATTGCGTGGATTATTACACAAAATAAACAAAAAAAATATAGATAAATATGCGACAGATTTTTGGGCTTGCTCAAGAGATGCAGCATATTGGTTTTATAAGGATGAGATTGCCAAAAATGCAGTGATTATTCACAATGCGATTGATTGGAAAAAAATGGACTTCAATCAAGAAAAAAGAGAACAAATAAGAAAAGAATATAATTTAGAAAACGCATTTGTGATAGGAAATGTTGGGAGATTGCATTTTCAAAAAAATCAGGAGTTTATAATTGATATATTTAATGAACTACATAAAGAAGATCATAAATTTAAATTAGTATTGGTTGGACAGGGTGAAGATGAAAAGAAACTAAAAGAAAAAGTGGAACAACTAAATTTAAATGATTATGTATGTTTTACTGGTGTACAAAGCGATATACAAGCATGGCTAAGTGCTTTTGATTTCTTTTTATTTCCATCCCAATTTGAAGGATTAAGTATTGCAGGTTTGGAGGCGCAGGCTAATGGTGTTCCTATGCTTTGTTCAGCAAAAGTAAATCCGTTAGAATTGAAAGTTAATTCTAATTTTGAATTTATCTCATTGGAAAAAGATAAGTCTGCATGGGCAAGCAAAGTAAAGAATCTTGCCAAAGAAGGAAGAATTTCGTCTTCAGAAATTGCATCAAATTTTATAAATGCGGGATACGATATTGAAACAGAAAGTAAACGTTTTGAAGGAATTATAGAAAGCTTATGAAAAAATATCAAATTGTAGAAATCGAAGGTAATCACCAACATGCCGGAACTAAGGCTACTGCAGATGTAAGAAAAATCGCAGAAGATTTAGAGTTTAAAAGTGTGTATGTAAAAATGAATAATTTAGAAGATTCTAAGTTAGGAAAAATCAAAAGACAAATTGGATATTATCATGATTGGAACAAGG
>CAVGPK010000107.1:0-6142 GCA_963631155.1 bacterium
CGAAATAAATGATGCAAATTATAAGATGAATTTTAACGGTAAATCGATTTTTAAAATTAAAGAAATTAAATTAAATGGTAATCCTACTTTGTTCACTGTTCAATCTGATATTCAAATTAATAATGACTATTATTGTTTAAATTCACCTACAATTCAACTTAGAAATAAAGATACTGGATTGCTAGAAGTTTCTCTAGAGATTTTCTATTTTAATGAAGATTGTATTGACAATATTATTCAGTTAATGAAAGAAAATGCAAAGTTAAATGATGAGCTAAATTCGATTAAATCTTCAATAAGTTATAAGGTTGCAAAGAAATTAAAGGTTGTTAAATAATGCATTACTATAAAACAGGACAGTTTGCTAAACTGGCAAATGTGAGTGAAAGAACAATACGATATTATGACAAGATAGGGTTATTAAAACCCTCTTTTGTTATGGAGAATGGTTATAGGCAATATAGTGATTTAGATTTATTGAAGTTGCAGAAAATCTTATGTTTGAAGCATTTGGGTTTTAGTATTGAGGAAATATTTCCGATGGTGTTGGATAATAGTAATTTAAAGTCAAGCTTTGATTTACAGATTGATTTGATTTCTTCTAAGATTCATCATTTGCAAGGATTAAGAGATGCTTTAAAGAGGGCGAGTGATAGTAAAGATTTATCTTGGAATATGATTCTTTCTTTGGTACAACTTTCAAATGAGGAGTCTCTTATTATTGAGCAGTATAAGAATACAAAGAATTTAAATGATCGTATTTCTTTGCATGAAAAGTATAGTGTGAATTCTTTTGGATGGTTTTCATGGCTTTTTAGTCAGATTGATTTTAGTAGGATGAATCGTTTACTAGAGGTTGGTTGTGGTAATGGAAAGTTGTGGAAAGAGAATCATATTGATTTAAGGAATCGAGAAATCTTTTTATCGGATGTTAGTGAGGGCATGGTTGAAGAGGTCAGAAAGTCTTTGGGTTCTGATTTTAATTGTATTGTGTGTGATGCAGAAAAGATTCCTTTTAAAGATGATTATTTTGATGCGATCATAGCGAATCATGTTTTATTTTATTTAAATGATTTGGATTTGGGACTTTCTGAAATAAGAAGGGTATTAAATAAGAATGGGATGTTTTATTGTAGTACGTATGGAAGGGAACATATGAAAGAGATTACGGATATTTGTAAATCTTTTGATTCCAATATCCAGCTTTCTAATCATAATCTATTTGATATTTTTGGATTGGAAAATGGAGAAGAGTTACTTTCTAAATATTTTAGTGAAATCAAAAGAATTGATTATGAAGATTCTTTAGAAATCAGTGAACCACAACCATTAATTGACTATATTATGTCTTGTCATGGTAATCAAAATGAAATTTTGGGACCAAGACTGGTTGAGTTTAAGGAATATGTAGAAGATTTATTAAAGAATCATGGTACAATACATGTAACAAAACAAGCGGGACTATTTATATGTAGTTAGTATTGACCCTTACGTTAGGTAAGGGTTTATTGTTTATATGTGATATAATGTTTATATGAATGGAGGTCTTCTATATGAAGGGTATTATTTTAGCTGGTGGTAGTGGTACTCGTTTGTATCCTTTAACGAAGGTTACGAGTAAACAATTGCTTCCTATTTATGACAAGCCTATGATTTATTATCCGATGTCGATTTTAATGCAGGCGGGTATTCGTGAGATTTTAATTATTTCAACGCCTGATGATACGCCTCGTTTTCAAGAGTTATTGGGGGATGGACATCAGTTTGGTGTTGAGTTGAGTTATGTGGTTCAGCCTAGTCCTGATGGATTAGCGCAGGCTTTTATTTTGGGTGCTGATTTTATTGGGGATGATAGTTGTGCAATGATTTTAGGGGATAATATTTTCCATGGTCATGGTTTATCTAAACGTTTGCGTTCGGCTGCCAATAAGGAAAAGGGTGCTACTGTGTTTGGATATTATGTAGAGGATCCTGAGCGTTTTGGTGTTGTTGAATTTGATGAGGAAGGTAAGGCTGTGAGTTTGGAAGAGAAGCCTGCTTGTCCTAAGTCAAATTATGCGGTTACGGGTTTATATTTTTATGATAATAAGGTTGTTGAGTATGCGAAGAATTTAAAGCCAAGTGCTCGTGGGGAATTGGAGATTACCGATTTAAATCGTATTTATTTGGAGAATGGTGAGTTGAATGTGACTTTACTTGGTGATGGATTCACATGGCTTGATACGGGTACGCATGAATCATTAGTGGATGCGACTAATTTTGTGAAGACGATTGAAGAGCATCAACATCGTAAGATTGCGTGTTTAGAAGAGATCGCATTTAAGAATGGTTGGATTGATCGTAAAGAGTTAGAAGAGATTTATGAGATTTATAAAAAGAACCAGTATGGTGCGTATTTAAAGAAGATCATGGATCGTGAATATGTAGAACAGGAGTGGAATGATTAAGTATGAAGGTTACAGAGACAAAGATTCCTGGTGTATTGATTATTGATACAGATGTATTTGGGGATCATAGAGGATATTTTACGGAGACATATTCTAAGCCTAAATATGAAAAGTTAGGTGTTACAGTTGATTTTGTTCAGGATAATATGAGTTTTAGTGCTCAAAAAGGAACGTTGCGTGGTCTTCATTGGCAAAATCCTCCTTATGCACAATCTAAACTTGTATCTTGTACAAAGGGTACAGTGATTGATGTGGCTGTGGATATTCGTAAGGGAAGTCCAACATATGGTCAGTGGGTGAGTGTTGAATTGAGCGCTGAAAATCATAGACAGTTCTTTATTCCTCAAGGTTTTGCGCATGGATTCTTAACGTTAACGGATGATGTTGAATTCCGTTATAAGGTGGATAATGTGTATAATAAGGAGTCTGAGGGTGGAATGCGTTATGATGATCCTACGGCCAATGTGGATTGGGGTTCATTATTAAATGGTATTGAGCCTGTGTTGAGTGAAAAAGATCAGGTTGGACCTACTTTGGAAGATTCTAATAATCAATTTGTATATGAAGGAGAATAAATAGAATGAAAATTTTAGTTACTGGTGGTGCTGGTTTCATTGGTGGAAACTTTGTACATTATATGGTCAATACATATCCTGAGGATATGATTGTGAATTTGGATAAGTTAACGTATGCAGGAAATTTGGAGACTTGTAAGCCGGTTGAGGATAAGCCAAATTATAAGTTTGTCAAGGGAGATATTGCAGATCGTGAATTTATTTTTGATTTGTTTGAGAAGGAAAAGTTTGATGTAGTGATTAACTTTGCGGCAGAAAGTCATGTGGATCGTAGTATTGAGGATCCTGAAATTTTCGTAAAGACAAATGTCATGGGTACAACTACATTGTTGGATGCATGTGTTAAATATGGTATTCAAAGATATCATCAGGTTTCTACGGATGAGGTGTATGGAGATTTACCTTTAGATCGTCCTGACTTGTTCTTTACTGAAAGTACTCCTTTACATACTTCAAGTCCTTATTCAAGCGCAAAAGCGAGTGCAGACTTGTTTGTATTGGCATATCATAGAACATATGGACTTCCTGTTACGGTGAGTCGTTGTTCAAATAACTATGGTCCTTATCATTTCCCTGAAAAATTAATTCCATTAATTATTTCTCGTGCATTAAATGATGAGACGATTCCTGTGTATGGTACAGGAGAAAATGTTCGTGACTGGTTACATGTTTATGATCATTGTGTAGCGATTGATTTAATTGTTCGTAAGGGTCGTGTTGGAGAAGTTTATAATGTTGGTGGTCATAATGAAAGAACGAACTTACAAGTTGTGAAGACGGTATTGAAGGCATTAAATAAACCAGAATCATTGATTACGTATGTAACAGATCGTAAGGGTCATGATATGCGTTATGCGATTGATCCTACAAAGTTAGAGACTGAACTTGGATGGAAGCCAAAATATACATTTGATACAGGTATTCCAATGACAATTCAATGGTATTTAGACAATAAGGAATGGTGGGAACACATCATTAATGGGGAATACCAGAACTATTTTGAAAAGATGTATGTAGAAAAAGGAAGAGCTAAGGAATAATCTTAGCTTTTCTTACTAGATAGATGGAGGTTTCAAATGAAAATTTTTGTGACAGGAGTAGCAGGTCAATTGGGTCATGATGTCATGAATGAATTGGCTAAAAGAGGGTATGTTGGTGTTGGTACGGATTTGGCAGAATCCTATTCTGGAATTCAAGATGGATCGTATGTAACGAGTGCTGAATATGTTTCTTTGGATATCACAAATTCAGAGGCTGTAAAGGAAACAATTCAGTCTGTAAATCCGGATGTTGTAGTTCATTGTGCAGCATGGACGGCTGTAGATTTGGCTGAGGATGAAGACAAGCAGGAAAAGGTTCGTTTAATTAATGCGGGTGGTACGCAAAATATTGCGGATGCTTGTAAGGCAATAGATGCGAAGATGGTTTATATTAGTACAGATTATGTATTTGATGGTCAAGGAGAAGAGCCTTGGCAACCAGATTGTAAGGATTATAAACCACTAAATGTATATGGCCAAACAAAATTAGAGGGTGAACTTGCCGTATCGAATACGTTGGATAAATATTTTATTGTTCGTATTGCGTGGGTATTTGGTAAGAATGGAAATAACTTTATCAAGACTATGTTGAATGTGGGTAAGAAGTATGACACTTTAAAGGTAGTTAATGATCAAATTGGTACGCCTACATATACGTATGATTTGGCAAGATTATTAGTCGACATGATTGAAACAGATAAATATGGCTATTATCATGCGACAAATGAGGGTGGCTATATTAGTTGGTATGATTTTGCGAAAGAGATCTTTAAACAAGCAGGATATACAACACAAGTAAACCCAGTAACTACTGAGGAATACGGATTATCAAAGGCAGCTAGACCATTTAATTCTCGTTTAGATAAATCTAAACTCGTAGAGAATGGTTTTAAACCTTTACCGACTTGGCAGGATGCATTGGCTAGATACTTGAAGGAAATGGAAGAGTAAGGGAAGGATTTTTTATGGAACTTTCCACCTCATATCTAAAAAAATATGTGGTTTTTGATCTTGTTGCTTGTACAGTGCTTGGATTGGATTGTTTTTTTAATATAAGACATGAAAAAAGAGGAACATTCGATTAATAATTATTGGTAATTAAATTAATACTTTTTTATCAACTACCTCTAGTCTTGTTCAAGTAAAAGTAAAATTAGTTATTTTGTTAAGAATATGTTATTCTATATGTGTTTATGTATAGAGACATATTCTTTTTTTTGGGGTGAATATATGGGTAATAAAATTTTATTGATTATACCTGCATATAATGAACAGGATGCGATTGAATCAACAATACATATGATTGATGATTATAATTTGAATTCTGACAATAAGATTGATTACGTAGTAATTAATGATGGATCAAGAGATAATACAGAATCTATATTGTGTAAGAACCATATGAATCATATTCGTTTGATTCATAATTTAGGTATTGGTGGAGCTGTTCAGACAGGGTATAAGTATGCTTTGGAGAATGATTATGATATTGCCATTCAATTTGATGGGGATGGTCAGCATAATGTGAATTATGTTATGGATATTTGTAAACCTATTATTGATGGAAAGGCAAATATGACGATTGGATCTCGTTTTGTTGAGGGGTCTACGAGTGAATTTAAGTCGACTGCTGCTCGTCAAATGGGAATTAAAATGATTTCTTTCTTTATTAAATTTTTTACAGGTAAGAAGTTATATGATGTTACGAGTGGATTTCGTGCTGTTGACAGAAGCTTAATTCAACAATTTTCAACGGATTATCCTTTGGAGTATCCTGAACCGATTTCTACAACGCAAATTTTAAAAGAGGGGAAAAATATTGTAGAGGTGCCTGTGGCTATGAATGAGAGAAATGGTGGTGTTTCTTCTATTCGTAGTTGGAAGAATGTGTATTATATGGTGAATGTTTTATTATCAATTATTGTGATTGGTTCAAGGAGGTATAAATAATGCCGTTAAATCTTAGATTTTGTATTTTATTTATAGCTGTTGTTTTGACGATTACAATTTTTAAAACGTTAAGGAAACAGATGATTCCAGTAAAATATTCTTTATTGTGGATTTTAGGTGTTTGTATTTT
>CAVGPK010000108.1:0-6063 GCA_963631155.1 bacterium
TTTACATGACTTTAGATGAAGCAATAGAAGATTATAAATTATATTTAAGTGTAATTGAAAGAAAATCAAAACAAACTATCACAAGTTATATGAGTGATTTGAGGTTTTATGTTGATTATTTAAAGAGTATAGATATCACAGAGATTGAACAAATCGCAACGCTTGATATTGATTCTTTTTTGAATGAATTTTCATTAAATCATAATTCTACAAGTTGTAATCGATGTATCGCAAGTATTCATGGGTTTCATAAATATATATCAATGAATCATTCAGATGTTAAAGATGTTTCTTTACTTATAAAGAATATGTCTAGTTCAAAGCATTTGCCTGTATATTGCAGTATTGAAGATATTAAAAAGATTTTTGATTCCTTTGATGATGATGAGTATAATGTATATAAAAAAACTTTACTTGTGGTATTATATACATGCGGTTTGAGAGTGAGTGAATTGTGTGATCTTCAATTAAATGATGTTCATTTACAAGAAGGTATTGTTAAAGTAAAAGGAAAAGGGGATAAGGAGAGAGTGGTTCCTATTTCTGAATATTGTATCCGCCAAATGAAGGATTATTTAGATATACGTTCAAAATGGGATCAATATCACTTATCTAATTTTTTTGTGAATCCATATGCTCGAGTTTGTACTCGTCAATATGTTCATTGCTTAATTAAAGAAAAGGTAAATGAATTAAATTTAAATCCTGCTATTTCAGCTCATAGTTTTCGTCATTCATTTGCATCACATCTATTGGATGGAAATGCAGACTTAAGAATTGTACAAGAGCTATTAGGTCATAGTGATATTCAAACAACTCAAATTTATACGCATATACAAAATAAGCGATTAAGAAGTGTTTATGATAATTGTTTTAGTGGATTAAAACATAAGAAGGAGGATGAATAAATATGTCTTGCGAAGGATGTCCAAGTAAGGGAAATTGTGGTAAAGATCAAAGTACTTGTGGAGTAAAAATTAATCCAGATAACCAAATTAAAAATATTATTACGGTTATGTCTGGTAAGGGTGGTGTTGGTAAATCTACTGTTACGGTTATGCTTGCGAAAGCTTTATGTAAGCTAGGATTAAAAGTGGGAATTATGGATGCAGACATTACTGGTCCAAGTATTCCTCGTTTATTGCAATTAAATAATGAGCATGCCTATGGTAATGAGAAACAACAGCTTCTTCCTGTTGAATCTAAAGAAGGAATTAAGGTTATGTCATTAAACTTCTTGGTTGCCAGTGAATCAGATCCAGTGATTTGGAGAGGTCCGGTAATCGGAGGAGTTGTTAAACAATTCTATAGTGATGTAGTTTGGGGAGAATTAGATGTATTGTTGATTGATATGCCTCCTGGAACTGGAGATGTCGCCTTAACGATCATGCAATCAATTCCTGTAAATGGTGTTGTGATGGTTTCTACACCTCAACCTATGGTTTCTATGATTGTTGAGAAAGCTTGTCATATGTGTGAAAAGATGAATGTTAGAGTTCTTGGTATTATTGAAAATATGGCTTATTTAGAATGTCCAAATTGCCATGAGAAAATTGATTTCTATAAGCCAGAAGATATTGAGGCTTTATGTAATTCAACAGCAATTAAATTATATGGGACTTTACCAATGTTAGATTTAATTCGAGATATTAATGAGTATGAATCGTATTCAAATGATCAAAAGAATAAAGTAGATGCATATATGGTTGATATCGCAAAAGAAGTATTAGAAGACCTTGCATGAATTATAGATTAATTCGCAAAAAAAGAAATAAGAAGGCTTATATTCGTGTGGTTAATGGTGAAGTAATCGTCACAGTTCCATATTATATGTCTCAGAAAGAAATTGATAGTTTTGTCAATCGTAGTGAAAATTGGATTGCTGAGCAGGTATTAAAGAATTCTCTAATTCAAACAAATGATAAAATTTACCTCTTGGGTAGAGAGTATATTGTTCAATTTCAAGATAGACCTTCTTGTTTTGTAGATAATGAATATCTATATTTGATGAGAAATAAAAAGATTATAGATGAGTTTCTTTTAAAAAATATAAAAAATTATATGGAGAATCGATTTCAGTTTTTTTGTAGTCAACTAGATATTCATGATATTTCTTTAAAGTTTTCAACTTACAAAAGTAAGTGGGGGAGTTGTACTCCTAAAAAGAGATTGATTTGTTTTAATATAAATTTAATTTTTATGCCTTTGGATTTTATCGATGCTATTATTCTTCATGAATTAGCACATTTATATTATTTAAATCATGGTAAAGAATTTTATGATTTATTATTAAAGTGGATGCCAAATTATAAAACGGTCATTAAAAAAGGCAAGGAATATCAAGTTCCTCGCCTATACTAGGATGGTTAGCCATCCTTTTTTTATACATTAATATCAGCTTTAATTCCAAGCGATTCTTTATTGGATTCTAGAATTGGATCAATGTATGTTTCGAAAAATTCTTCCGTTTGTTGAATGGATCTTCCTACGAAATTTTCAGGTTTCATAATTGATTCAATTTGTTCTTTTGTCATACCAAATTTAGGATCGTTTGCAATGCGATCAATTAGGTCATTTGGTTTTCCTTCTTCTTTGACAACTTTTCCGGCTGCCATAGAATGTTGACGAATGAGTTCATGTAATTCTTGACGGTCTCCACCAGCTTTAACTGCATCCATCATAATATTTTCTGTTGCCATAAATGGTAATTCTTTTTTTAGATTTGCTTCAACAACTTTAGGATAGACGACTAATCCATCACTTACATTTAAGTATAAATCAAGCATTCCATCGCATGCCAAGAATGCCTCAGCGATACTGATTCTCTTATTAGCACTATCATCTAGTGTTCTTTCAAACCATTGTGTACTTGCTGTAATAGCGGGATTAATTGAATCAGAAATAATATAATTTGCTAGTGCAGCCATTCGTTCTGAGCGCATTGGGTTTCGTTTATAAGCCATAGCGCTTGAACCAATTTGACTTTTTTCAAATGGTTCTTCGATTTCTTTCATATGTTGTAATAAACGAATATCATTACTGAATTTATGAGCACTTTGAGCAATTTGTACTAAAACTTGTAATACTTGTGTATCATATTTTCTTGTGTATGTTTGTCCGCTAACAGCAAAATAATTTTGATATCCAAGTTTTTCACATATTTTTTTATCTAATTCTTTTACCTTATCCGTATCGCCTTCAAAAAGTTCCATAAAACTAGCTTGGGTTCCTGTAGTTCCTTTACATCCAAGTAGTTTTTTATTTTCTAATAAATGCTGAATTTCAATATAGTCCATATATAAATCTTGTGCCCATAAACTAGCACGTTTACCTACTGTTGTTGGTTGAGCAGGTTGGAAGTGTGTAAAGGCAAGACATGGCATGTCTTTATATTTAAGTGCAAATTCTTCCAATTTTTCTAAAACGTTGACGATCTTTTTTTGAATTAATTCTAGGGCTTCATGCATGATAATCAAGTCTGTATTGTCACCAACATAACAGCTAGTTGCTCCTAGGTGTATAATTCCTTTTGCTTTTGGACATTGTACACCATAGGCATAAACATGAGACATAACGTCGTGTCGAACCTTTTTTTCTTGTTCTTTCGCAACGTCATAGTTGATATCATCTTTATGAGCAATTAATTCATTGATTTGTTCATCTGTAATATCAAGACCTAATTCTTTTTCGGATTGTGCTAATGCAATCCATAGTTTTCTCCATGTTTTAAATTTTTTATCATTGGAAAATAATGCTTGCATTTCTTTTGAAGCGTATCTCTGTGATAGAGGAGATTGATAATATTCGTTCATTGAGTCCACCTTTTCTAATTAATATTTTAAAACATTAACATATTCATTATAAAGTTTTCAATTTTTAAATTCAATATTTATATTGTATAATACTAAGTATAGAAAAAAGGAGATTTCATATGAAAACTTTATCTATATTAGCTACAAAGTTGAGTGCTTTTGGACTTCATCTATTTGGTCGTGGTGGTTCAATGCCAGGTTCCATTGGATGTAAGATTGATAAAAATATATTAAAAAAAATAACGTTTACAGGTCCTGTAATTCTTGTTACGGGTACAAATGGAAAGACGAGTACTACTAATATGATTAGTGATCTTTTTATGCGTGCTGGTTATCGTGTGATTTCAAATCGTAAGGGTGATAATTTAAAGGCAGGTATTGTGACGACTTTACTTACGAATTGTTCTTTATCTGGACATGTAAATGCGGATGCAGTTATTTTAGAAGTTGATGAATTAAATGTTCGCCATATATTACCTTTTATTCCAGTTACTGATTTTGTCGTAAATAATTTTTTTAGAGATCAATTGGATCGAGCTAGAGAAATGGAACAGTTGATTGATACGATTGAAAAAGTTCTTCCTGATTATCAGAATCATTTGATTTTAAATGGAAATGATCCGAATGTGGTTCGTTTGAGTTTAGTAGCTAAAAAGGCTGATATATTATATTTTGGGATTGATAAAAATCGTTATTCTGTGGAAACGACAAATGAAGCGAGTGAAGGTAAATTCTGTCCTTCATGTGGACATCGTTTGCATTATAAATATTATCAATATTCTCATATTGGCTTTTTTGAATGTTCAAATTGTGATTTTAAAACGCCAGATATTTCCGTATTATTAAAAGATTTAGATTTGGATGATCAAACCTTTGAATATGGAGATATTCAATATAAATCTCCATATCAAGGTATGTATTCTATGTATAATTGTGCAGCTGTTTTAGCAATGGCGAAAGAATATAATATTTCTAGCAAGGTTGTTAAAGCGGTCTTTGCGAATGCACCTCAGCCTGCTGGAAGAAATGAGACGTTTGTAAAGAATGGTAAAACTTGTATTTTAAATTTAGTTAAGAATCCGACTGGTGCTAATGAGGTCATGAAAGTCATTGAAAAGGATGATTCAGATAAAACGATTGTGATCGTATTAAATGATCGTGAACAAGATGGGACAGATGTAAGTTGGATTTATGATACTTTCTTTGAAAAGATTATGAACGATTCTACAAAAGAAATTATTTGTACAGGATTAAGAGCAAACGATATGGCTTTACGTATTTATTATGGAGGGTATGAAGGTATTATTAGTGTAGTGGATACAATGAATATTGCGATAAAGGCAGCTCTTGCGAGTGGTAATAAAGTATATGCGATTGCTACATATACAGCTTTACTTCCTTGTAGAAATGCGATTCAAAAGGAGATGCAAGCATGAAAGTAGTTTGGATGTATCACGATATTATGGATTTATATGGTGATAAAGGGAATATGATGGTTTTAAAAAAACGATGTTTAGATCGTAATATTCCTTTTGAATTAGATACTTGTGGTATTGGTGAAAAAAAAGATTTAAGTGAGTATGACCTGATTTTTTTGGGTGGTGGTGCTGATAAGGAACAAATTAGTTTAATTCCAGATTTATTGGCTCGAAAAGAGAATATAGAACAGGCGATGAATACGAATACGTTTGTACTATTAATTTGTGGCGGTTATCAGTTATTTGGACAATATTATATTGCGGCTAATAATGAGAAAATCGACGGACTAAAGTTTTATGACTATTATACGGATACGGGTAAGGCTGGTAGTCGCTGTATTGGTAATATTGTGATTGATGCGGATTTAGATGGTATAAAAACGCGTATAGTAGGTTTTGAGAATCATGGTGGTCAGACATTAAATGTTACACATCCATTAGGAAAAGTTGTTAAGGGATATGGAAATAGCTTCGAAGCTGGATATGAAGGCTTTTATAATGGAAAAATTTTAGGTACGTATCTTCATGGTCCTTTGCTTCCGAAGAATCCTGTAGTCGCTGATTTTGTAATCACAAAGGCTCTACAAAAAAGAAAGCCAGATTTTAAATTTGATGATTTAATTCGTTTAGATGATACTTTGGCTGAAAATGCTAGAAAGGCAATTTTTAATAAACTAGAAATATAAAAAAGAGATGTCTTTTGACATCTTTATTTGTTCATACATTTTATTTGGGGAAAATTTTGACTCAGTTTTGTATGAACTTTTCTAACT
>CAVGPK010000109.1:0-5956 GCA_963631155.1 bacterium
AGTGAAGTTGGCTTAACAGGAGATGGAGATTGTAAAGTAGGCATTAAGCAATCAAGTGATAATGGATCTTTCTTTGTGGATAATCCAAGTAGCTATCACCTGCAATATGATGATGGCAAGTTGTATCAGAGAAATGGAGCCACATCAAGTATCTTTGGTAATGGTAATATGGGTATAGCTTGTATAGTTATTGTAGGTATAGCACTTATTGGATTTGTAGTCTATAAAAAGAAGAAGGTAGAATAAAAGATTTATTCTGCTTTTTCTTTTTTCTTATATTTGATAGGGTTATAATGTTACTAACAAGATGAGGAAAAAAGATGAGACTAAAGAAGATATTGGGTTGTGTATTAAGTTTAGGATTGTTGTTGAGTCCAATTTCAGTACATGCAGAAGAGGATGCAGGTTATGTAGCGTATGCGATTGAAGGAAATCGAGTGTTTACATCGATTGAAGAAGCTTGGAATATGGCCAAACAAGGAAGATATGAAGTGTATTTAAATAAGGATTGGAATATAGATTGGCTCTTGATTATGTATTCTGGAGATCATGCTACATTGAATTTAAATGGCCATTCCATTACCAGACAATTAAGTGATACGATTGATGATGGTGCAGTCATATATATGAATGAGAATTCATCCTTGACACTAAATGGAGGAGAAGATCGTACATTTAATGTGAAAAACTATCATAATGATTATTCTGAGCATACCACGGATAAAGCTGATGTAACGACGGGTGGAATTATTACGGGTGGAATGAATAGCAATGGTGCTGGTGGCATTCATATGAAGGCCAATTGTACTCTCACTTTAAATCACGTTGGTATTGTGGGAAATTATAGTGGAGAGAGTTTGTCTTCATATGGTGGCGGTATCAAAATGGATGGAGACGCATGCACTGTTGATTTGAATGATGGATCTATGATTTCTTATAATTTTTCAAGTAATGGTGGCGGCATTTATGTAGACGGTCAAGAAGCTCATATAAAAATGAATGCGAGTGAAATTTCGCATAATTATGGTTATTATAACGGTGGAGGAATCTTTTCAAACCAAGATGCGACTTATATCGATATAGATAATCATTCGACCATTAACGATAATGTGGCATTAGATGGAGGTGGAATATTCTTTTTTAATTCTTATAGTCATATTAATAGCTCTGATAGTACGGGTAAAATTTGTTCTAACTTAGCAGGAGGAAATCCATCTGTTCAAGAACCTAAAGGTGGCGGTATTTACTATAACACGGTAACGCTCAAAAGAAATACGGCAACAATAACGAATGTTACCTTGGAAGATAATACGGCAGACCAATCTGTGAGCGGTATGGGAGGCGCCATTTATAGTGATCTGGCATATGTTGAACTCACAAACTGTAAAATTATAAAGAATTATGCCGACAAAGGTGCTGGTTTATATATTAATGATAAAGGAAATACACTCAAAGATTGCACGATTAAAGACAATAGTGTAAATACGAATGGCGGCGGTATATATTTGGATAGTTGTTATGATGTTAATCTATCCGGAAAAATGACGGTAAAGGATAATAAAAATAAAGATGGAAACGCAACAAATATCTATCTAGAAAATGGGAAACTGACTCGAGCTTATGTTTCTGGTACACCGGATTCTGGCAGTGAAGTTGGCTTAACAGGAGATGGAGATTGTAAAGTAGGCATTAAGCAATCAAGTGATAATGGATCTTTCTTTGTGGATAATCCAAGTAGCTATCACCTGCAATATGATGATGGCAAGCTGTACCAAAAGAAGGGTGCAACAACATCTACCATTTTTGGTGATGGTAATATGGGTATAGCTTGTGCAGTTATCATAGGTATAGCACTTATTGGATTTGTAGTTTATAAAAAGAAAAAGGCTGAATAAGAAAATGAAAGAGTGTCGACAAAGATACTCTTTTTTTGACTCAACCATTGGTTCATGTACAAATTCAAAGAAAAAAGATAAGCTAGTTAGGAAAGGATGATGATTATGAATCAAGAAAAGATAGGACACTTTATTGCGGTATGCAGAAAAGAAAATGGATACACGCAAGCTTCTTTGGCTGAAAAACTAGGTATTACGGATCGGGCTATTTCTAAATGGGAAAATGGGAAAAGTTTACCAGACCCATCAATCATGCTTGAGGTGTGTGAGTTGCTTGAAATTAATGTAAATGAACTATTAACAGGAGAACGTTTAAATAGGGATGCTTATAAAGAGATGGCAGAAAAGAATCTAATGGAACTTACGAAACAAGAAGAATTAAACAACAAAATCCTTTTGAGCTTGGAAAATGTGATTGGCTATACTTGTTCTGTTTCGTTTCTTGTTCTTATTTTTGTAGCTAGCTTTGCGACAATGGCACCAGTTTGGCGAATTCTTGTGATTCTAGTAGGATGTATAATTTTTATGGTAGGAATGGTGTATTCAATCAAACTTGAACATGATGCAGGTTATTATGAATGTCCAAATTGCGGTAAACGATATGTGCCAACAATAAAAGCGGTTGTTTTAGCGCCCCATAAAATGCGAGATCGTAAAATGAAATGTCCATATTGTCAAAAGAGGGGATATCATAAAAAGGTTCTTACAAAATAGACTTTAATTTATGTGAAGCAGTATAGCTATATATACAAGCAATGACTTCCGAAATCCAGAAGGCATACCAACAATATGAAATACCAATTGTTTGAATGAAAACATAAAGACAAGGAATCAATATAATCAATTGACGAATAGCCGATCCAATCATGTTGATGACACCGTTTCCGAGTCCACTTGAAAAGTATCCACACAAAATTGTGATGGCTCCAAATATAAAGGATATGGAAATGATTCTAAGAGCGCTGACACCAAAATTTAGCATTTCTTGGCTTGCTGAAAATAAAAGCAGTAATGGTTGGCCAAAGATAAAGAAGATAATTGTTCCACATAAAGCGATTATGATACCAGTAGGCAAAAGGATTTTCCATGTTTGTTGGACGCGATCCATTTTTTTAGCCCCATAATTATAGCCCACAATTGGAATGACGGCTTGGCCTAAACCATTAATAGGCATCATTAAGAAATTTTGTAGCTTATAATATATTCCAAAAAACGCAACAGCCATTGTCGATACATCTAAAAGAATGGTGTTAACTGCCAAGGTCATAACACTTCCAATTGCCTGCATGATAATGGTTGGAAGTCCTACACGATAAATATCAAATATGTCTTGTTTGTTAAAATGATAATTTTTGAAATGAACATGAATTAAAGGATTTTTTTTATGATTGAAAAACAGAGCTGCAATAGCACCTGCTATTTGTCCTATGACAGTCGCAACGGCGGCACCTTTAATTCCCATAGCTGGACATCCGTATAAGCCAAAAATCATAATGGGATCTAGAATAATATTTAAAACGGCACCAATAATAAGAGAAATCATCGATAAAGTGGTGTTACCAATTGCTTGAAGAAGACGTTGCCCGTAAGTTTGTAGAAAAATACCCCAACAGAAAACTAAATTAATGGATAGATATTGTCTACAAAGTTTTTGAAGTTTGAGATTTGTTGTCAATTTTGTTGCGATTGTATCCGAAAAGAAAATGCCGACGATTGAAAATAGAATTGATGTGATCAACATCAAAAATAGTCCTGTAGTAGCAGCTGTGCATGCTTCTTCTATTTTGTGCTCTCCTATTTTTTTAGAAAGTAATGCATTTAAACCGACAGCTGTTCCAACGGCTATAGCTATCATAAGAAATTGAATGGAATAAACCAAAGAAGTGGCGGTTAAGGCCTCTTCAGAAAGCTTCGCAACAAACATACTATCCACAATGTTGTATAGTGATTGAACAATTAGCGAAAACATCAAAGGAATCGCCATTGAATAAAGTAATAGTTGTATGGGTGTATCTGAAAGTTTATTTTTTGTGTTCATAGTTGGTCTCCTAAATAAAAAAAGCAGCGTGAAATCAGCAAGGATAAGCACTCCTTCTAATTTCACGCTTGTTAAAAGCCGGCTTTGACGATATTATACAGATCATTGAGTTGAAAATGCAAATTTTCTTGACTTTTTTTCTTTAAAAAAATAAAATGAACACACAAAAGAAAAAGTGTGTAGCAATTTTGCGTAAGTCCAACTTACAAGATTGTTGCACACTTTTTTTGTGTTTTAGAGGAGGAGAAAAGATGATAGAAAGTAATAAAATGAAGGATATGCCTATTAATAAATTAATGATTGAAATGGGTGTTCCTATGATTTTATCTATGGCTTTACAAGCTGTATACAATATCGTAGATAGTGCTTTTGTAGGAAATATGAAAGTAGGAAGTGAAGCTGCATTAAATGCACTTACCTTAGTATTTCCTGTACAAATGTTAATGGTTTCGATTGCGATTGGAACTGGAGTTGGTACCAATGCTCTTTTGGCAAGAACACTAGGACAACAGAAGAGAGAAAAGGCCGCAAAGGTGGCCGGAAATAGTTTGTTTCTAGGGATCATAATTTATGGGATATGTTTCTTATTTGGAATATTTGGAGTTCGTGCATATATTTTATCTCAAAGTACAGATTTACAAGTTATATCGATGTCAACGAGCTATCTTAGAATTTGTTGTATATTTTCATTTGGAATTATTTTCTTTTCTTTATTTGAGAAATTGTTACAGGCAACAGGACGTTCTTTTTACTCTACAATTGGCCAAGTTGTAGGTGCCGTTGTGAATATTATTCTAGATCCTATTCTGATTTATGGACTTGGTCCTTGCCCTGAATTAGGTGTAGAAGGGGCTGCCTTCGCTACCATTTTAGGTCAAATTGCTTCGGCCATGTTATTGTATATATTTCATAACAAATTAAATAAAGAATTTGAACAAGGTGTACATTTTATGAAACCAGAATATAGAATCATCAAAGAGATTTATTCGATAGGCTTATCGGCAATTATTGCCCAAGCATTAATGTCTATTATGGTTTATGTGATGAATTTAATTTTGAAATTTAATCCTTCTGTCCAAACGGCGTATGGACTGTTCTATAAAGTACAACAATTTGTATTATTTTTGGCTTTTGGTTTAAGAGATGCGATAACACCAATCATTGCGTTTGCGAACGGTATGCAAGATAAGAAAAGAATTCAAGATGGAATCAAATACGGATTGATTTATACAATGATACTTATGATTGTTGGAGTATCTATTGCAGAGGGATTCCCAGAATTTTTCGCGACACTCTTTAATGCTGGACAATCTAAAATCTATTTTATAAGTGCGATGCATATTGTTTCGATTAGCTTTATTTTTGCCGGAATAAATATAGACTACCAAGGCATTTATCAAGCCTTGGATGGTGGACTACAATCTCTTGTGATTTCTTTGTTGAGACAATTTGTGATTATACTACCACTTGCAGGTGTGTTTTCTATTTTAGTTCGAAATGGGCAGGCTAGTATTTCTCTGATTTGGTGGTCTTTTCCAATCACGGAAATCATTTCTTGTATGGTTGGTTATGTGTTCTTAAAAAAGATGATTTGTTAGCTATACAAACCACATAATAAGGGATGAAACCATTAAATTTCAAAGCCTATAAGTACAAGCTTTCAAAATTGTTTTATAATATTCTTAACCAAAGGTATAAAGGGTTGTGATTGTAAAACTTGTCGGTTTACAAACAAATGAAAGGGAGGCAAATTTACTTATGAAACTAAAGAAGGTATTGGGTTGCGTATTAAGTTTGGGAATGTTGTTGAGTCCGCTTGTAGTGAATGCAGAAGATCCAGCGGATGCGGTTGCGTATTCTTTAGATCAATATAGTGATGCAACATACTATAGTTCTATAGCGGATGCGATGAATGCGACAAGATGTGGCTTAACGGTTTATCTGACAAAAGATTGGGAGCTTAGCTCACCTATAGATATTGTGGAGGGAACGACTTCTAAACTGAATTTAAATGGTCATACGA
>CAVGPK010000110.1:0-5581 GCA_963631155.1 bacterium
TTAACTCGGTGCTAATAATTTAAAATTTTTGGGACATTTTCAATTTTGGTTGACAACTATTGAAATTTTTTACAAAAAAAGAAGCAGACTATTCTACTTCCTTAATCAGCGAAACAATTCTTTCATATTCTTTATTTAATCGATCTAATAAATCTTTATAATCAACTTTTTCTAAAGGTCTTAACTTTTCTGTAAGTTCATTTGAGATTTCAAATAAAGATTGAAAACCTAAATTCAAACAAATCCCCTTCATCGTATGTGCCCCTCTAAAAGCAGTTTCCAAATTTTCACTGTTACAATCATCAATACTATGATCATCTAAAAAACGATGAACAAATTTGTTGACCATGGCTTCGTTATCCCCAAAACGACTCACAACCTCGGAATAATTACCCTTTACTTCTGTATACAACTCTTCTAAATTCATGATTAATCTCCTTTTTTATTTTGTTCAACTTCCAACTTCAATTGATCTCCAATATCAGCCAAACACTCAAGTAAAAGAGGATTAAATTGGCCACACTGTCCAGTCAAAATCATTTTTATCGCTTCTTCATGAGTAAATGGCGGCTTATACACTCGATTTCCAACAAGCGCATCATAACAATCCGCAATCGATACAACTTGTGCACTAATTGGAATTTCATCTTCCTTCAAAGCATTTGGATAGCCTTTTCCATCCCATCTTTCATGATGACCAAGACATATTTCTTTACCATACTTTACCAAAGGCTCATCTTGGTACATTTTTAAATTATCCAAGATATCAGCACCGATTGTCGTATGTGTCTTCATGATTTCAAATTCTTCATGAGTAAGTTTTCCAGCTTTATTTAAAATTTCTTCCGGAATACCAATCTTACCAATATCATGCAAAACGGATGCCAAACTAATCAAATTACATTGTGAAGCATTTAAATGGTATTGATCTGTTTTTTGAATCAAACTTGCTAATAACATAGATGTAATCGTCTGTAGATACAAAACATGTCCACCACTCTCTTTATTTCTAAATTCAACGATATGAGATAAAATATTCATCATCATTCTATTATTCTTATCTCTTTCATGAATCTCACTCGAAACAAGAGAACTTAATCGTTTTTGTTTATTATAAAGAGCCATCGTATTTCGAACACGACGGTACACAACCTTTTTATCAAAAGGCCTAGAAATATAATCACTTACTTGCATTTCATAGGCTTTATGAATGGTCTCTTTCGATCCATCGCTTGAAATCATAATAACCGGAATATCATCCATATATTGATGTCTAGACATATAATCCAATACGCCAAAGCCATCTACATTCGGCATAATAATGTCTAATAATATTAAATCAATTTTCTTGTCATGCCCCGAAATCACTTGAATGCATTCACGCCCATCTTGCGCAAAATAAATTTCAAATTCATCCTTCAACATTTCAGACAAAATTTCACGATTCATTTCAGAATCATCCACAACCAATATAGATTGTTTTTCCTTCGTCTGACTTACCTCGAAATCCGTATCTTTTCCAACAATAACTGTATTCTTTTTCTCTTTTGCTTCATCTAATAATCTCTGAACATAAACTAATGCTTGTTCTACCGTTTTATTATACGTAACCACACCTGCAGCACTTAATGAAATTGGCATTTCCGCATTGCTTTTGCTTTCCAAAGAATGAAGATGATTTTTAATTTTATTCAGTTTGTTTTCAAAAATCTCATCACTAATTCCAGGTACTATTAAAACAAATTCATCTCCACCAAAACGAATCAAAGTGTCTGTTTTCCGAATATACTTTCCGATTTCACTTGCAACCATCTGTAAGACATCATCGCCAGCACTAAATCCATAGCAATCATTATATTCTTTAAAGTCGTCTATATCAATTTTCGCAACTCCCATTGGAGTCTTAATAAAACGAGCTTCTTCCTCATAATAATTATGATTATATATACCCGTTAAAGCATCCTTATATAAATGGTCCTCATACAATTCCAATTGTTCAATCATCCGCTTACGTCCACAAGAATCTACTAAAGAATTTGAATCCATCCTATTTGACATTTCTATTACACAAGGACATCCATCCACATCAATATATTTTGTCATCACAAAATAAGCAGCATCTCCCAAGAATTCAATCTTTGTCTTCTGCTTCTTTGTTTGCAACGTCTTTTTAGAAATGCACTGCGTACAAGGGTATTCCCTATCCCAAAATTTGTAACATTCGCAATTCTTTACATCACCACTAGGAATTTCATCTTCGCGTAATAAACGCACCCTATCAAAACAGGATTGTAAGCGTTTAATCTCGTTTTCTACTTCATTTGATTTCATACACATTAAATATATCATTATTTATAAAAAAAATGTAGAATTTTAGTTCTACATTCACAAAAAAAATACCCTACTCAGGTTATATTTCATGTTTTTAAACAAAATCGCACATCAATCTAAACGAATAATTAGACGGATAAAAGTTATATTTTTATTTTCAACAATCCTTTATCTTGAATCAAGACTTGTTTTAATGAGCATAAATCTTCATAAGAAATAAAATCATATTCTGCTCTTTGTACCATCAAATAGACTTGTTGTAAAACATTCTTAATATCAATCCAATTCATACTATCTCCAAAACCTTCATCGACAAGTAAGTGAATATTTTCCTGATTCATTAATAGATATAAATAAGAATAAATTGTAGTGGTAGAAGCATTTGTAAAGCCATCAAAAAAATTTTTAAATATCGGTTGTATATATTTACGAAGCATATTTAGTGTTGCCTTGCCATAAAATAGAGCACTCGCACTGAAATCTGACTCTTTTACATCTTCATAATATTGTTCCATATCACAAGCCGCTTCCAATTGATCCAACACAATACCTGGTAAATCCCCATATTCCTCTTCATTAATCCCTAGAAAAGAATAAAAATCCACTTCTTCTTCCGTTTCAGGTTCCATCTTTTCTTTCATATTATTCATCATATTATTGGCATAATCATTCAATTTTTCTTTTTCTTCATCACTCATGCTATCCATCATTCTAGAAATAGCTGAAAAATCAATATCACTAAGTTTCATTACATTACCCCCTATTTAACTTTTAAATAAACATTGTCATATAAATTGGTATATACACAATCCCATCTTCACACTTTAAATCTTTTGTATAAATCATAAATCGATCATCCACTTTAATCGGATACTTTTTAATAAAATAATCAAAAGATTTATGAGAGGTGTAATTTGAAGACTTCACTTCAATTGGACAAATCTTCTTTTTGCGCAATGTTATAAAATCGATTTCATATTTTTGCTCTTTTTGTCCATTCAAAGAATACATATATTCATGGAAATACAATTCATGCCCACTTGTTCTCAACATCTGTGCAACCATATTCTCCATAATCATCCCTTGATTTATGCTTAACTTATTAAATACAAGTGACTTATATATATTATCATCCGTCTTATCAGAGCTTGACATAATCATCGAAACCAAAAGTCCAGTATCCATCATATACAATTTAAAATTGCTTCGATCCGCATATAGTTCAAGAGAAATTTCAGGTTGTGTCACATTAATACACTCATTCCCGATCATCAATTCAGAAATAAAAGAAATGGCATTTATATAATTTTTATACCTGGCATTTTTATCTACTTTCGATAATTTAAAATGAGAATTTTTATTCTCTAATTGTTCCGGAATTGTCTTAAAAACAACAGATGCTTTTTCGTGAGCTTCATCATCATATTTAGCCAAATCCTCTTGATATAGAGCAATAATATTTCTTTTTACAAAATCAATCTGTTCATATGTTGCCCCCTTCACAAATGAATCAATAGCCTGGGGCATTCCTCCTACAGCCATATACTCTCTAAATTTAACCATTATTTTTTTATGAACCGCATCTCCTAGAGGTTTTCTATTTTCAAAAGCCTCTTGAATCATAGGGTATGTAAAATCATCATTATTCGCCCACAAAAATTCTTCAAAGTCCATCGGCCACATTTTTATGCGATACTCTTCTGAAGGTATAAGAATATCCTTCACATTTTTTCGAATTGAAATCAAAGATCCTGTTTCTATGTAGTCATATCTACCATCTTTTACTAAGTACTTTATAGATTGTCTAGCACGAGGAAAAAATTGTACTTCGTCAAACACAATTGCACACCGTTTCCCTTTTAATGATTTTCCCTTTAATAAAAACAAATTTCTAAAGAATGTGTCTAAATTCGAAATATTATCTATAAAATTATCCTTTACTTCTTTATTCTCCAACGCAAAATCCAATATTAAATAATCATCGTATTCATTTTTTACAAACTCTTCTACAATTGTACTCTTGCCAATTCTACGAGCGCCCTCAATCAAAACCGCAGATTGATTATTTGCCAATCGTTTCCAATTCAATAAATCTTGATACACCTTCCTTTTAAATATCATATTTTCACCTTCTACCTAGAAGTTTATAACGAAATTCAAAAATGTTCAATATGGTTTTTTAACGAAAAACGAAAATGTTTGAATCGATTTTTTAACGAAAAACAAAAATGTTCACCCACATCATGAGTGAACATACGTTAATGAGCATCCGGAAAATCTTTATTAAATTTACCACCATAATGATGATCTTTATAATTATGTATATAAAGTAATAACACAACCAAAACAATATCTACAATACAAATCATATACATCACATTAGAACCAAGATCAAAGAATAAAAATCCGATAAAACTTAGCACAATAACACATAATGCAAGCACAATAAATAGTAAATCCTTGTATTTCTTTAGCATAGTTGTTGTCACCCTCTATTCATCTTCATTAACTTTATCTAACTTTAATTGTTGCACCACTATACCAATATCCTCCTCCAACTAAGCAAGAATATGGATCATTCACTGAAGAGCGATAATTGATGCTGTGAGTTAAACTAGAACCATTTATATTATACCATTGTTTATTAATTGCGACAGTCCATAATGTTGGAACAGATGTAATTGATGCATTTAAATTGACATTCGAAATGGATCCACCATTATATGTATATGCACCTTTCACAGTCACCTTTGCACTAGAAACGCAACTACCACCCTGATCCTGTATACGAATACTATATGATTTATTCACATTTACTCTTGAAGCTGCACGCATTGTAATTACAGATAAGGTTTCAAAATCATTTAAAGGTTCTATCGTAGAATTATCTTCTAATAAAATAACTTCTCCTTCATCAGGAATAGGATACATAGTATCTACTTCACATGCTCTTTGTTGTAATCCTATAGATGTATTATTTTCTTCTGCATTAATCATGCTCACATTAAAAGCTAAAACCATCATTAAACTAAAAGAGCAAACCAAAATCTTTTTGAGCTTTCTGTTCATATTATTATTTCTCTCTTTCTTTTTTTGATAGCACTATTTCTACCTCAACTATATTATATATTTTAGTTTTTTACAAGCGTTACTTTTTTATAGTTTGTTTATTTTTATCTTCTTTATATTTTTACGAATACATTGTGTAAATTCCAATATATATTTATAATATATACGCAATGGAGGATGT
>CAVGPK010000111.1:0-3920 GCA_963631155.1 bacterium
GTTTACACGGTAATATAAAATTCCCCAAATATTCATGAACAGTCGCATTATATCCACGTTTATAATCAAATACACCATAACCTTCCTGATTTTTTTCAAAGTACCCACTAATTCCATAAAAATTGTAAAAATCATAAGCTTCATCAATAGCTTCTTGAATCATGTGCCATTGAATCGCATAAGGGCCTTTAAAAACACGTTGCTCATAATTGCTAGAACCAACAAGATAGATTATCTGATTTGAATATTTTATAAATAAGCAACAAGCCAAAGGAACTTCATTTCCATATTGTTTCTTTAAATCATTTATTTGATTTATTTTTTTACTAAGCGAATTATAATATTCTTCATATGTTTTCAATCTCTTTTCTTTTTTTACATTTCCAGGATTTTCGACCAAAAACATTTTTGTTGATTCTATATCATTTTTTATCTTAATAAATTCACTTTGTATTTTTTCTTTATATGCTTTTAAATCTAAATAAGAAAATAAAGTTTTAACATGTTCTGTTCCATAGAAAGTATATAAATCCTTATAATACTTTAAGGTAAATCCATCGAAATTGTGTCGTTCACTTGTTTGTTTTTCCATTGAATCTAATATTTCTAATTCATTTACACTTAATTCACGAACTTTGACACAGTATTTTTCAGATCCACGAATATCTTGTCTAGTAGAATATGAGAATTCCTTAAATATATCATCCTTTGACTTATTTCTTAAATCAAGAATGGAACACCACCTACATTCTTTAGACAAATCATAACCTTGTTTCAAAGGTAAGTGTATAAAACCTGAATCAATCAAATTTTGGACAACGTCGAAATTGTTAAATCCATCTTTGACAACGTCTCCATTTTTATTTCTTTCCTGCAAATCAATTTCCGGATCTGTTTCTAGATAAACCACATTTTTTGATTTCAAATAGACTCTTAATTCCGTTATAAAAGACCTAACCTTATGCGAATCATGATAATCTGAAATAAAGCCTCGAGGAATATAACAATATTTAAATATTTTCATTAAGGGAATATAAGTAAGCATAGCAACTGCATAAACACCAGAATCATCTATGGCTTCAATACACTCAACTTTCCAACCATCATTTTCAAGTTTTTTTGCATGATAATCAGATTGCTGAAAGGCTACAGAATGTAAAGACTGAATTTTTTCTTTGTATTCTGTAATACTTATAACTTTTAGTTCCATGAATTCCCCTTATTAGTTGGCAACAATATTAACAACTTTACCCTTAACCACAATAACCTTACGGACTGTTTTTCCATCAAGCTGACGTTTAACAGTATCAAGTTCCATAGCTTTAGATTCAAGAACATCATCAGATGTACCAACAGGAACTTCAAATTTACCACGAACCTTACCATTTACTTGACATACAACCATGACATTATCTTCTTTTAACATAGCTTCATCATATTCAGGCCATTTAACATATGTAATTGAATCTTCAAATCCAAACACCTTATTCCAAATTTCTTCACCTAAATGTGGAGCGAAGCAAGCAAACATTTGAACAAAGCCATGAGCATACGGACGATAAATTGTTTTTACCTTATAACACTCGTTAATAAAGATCATCATTTGGGAAATAGCCGTATTCATATTTAAAGTATCAATATCACTTGAAACCTTTTTTACTGTCGCATGATATACTTTATCTAATTTATGATCATTCTCATCACTATATTCTGCCACTTCATCAAAGAATCGATAAACACGATCCAACCATTTACGAGTACCATCAAGACCTGTAGTAGACCAAGGTAAGGCAGCTTCTAATGGACCCATGAACATTTCATAAACACGTAAAGCATCTGCTCCATGACTCTTCACAATATCGTCTGGATTAATGACATTACCACGTGATTTCGACATTTTTTCGCCATTTGAGCCCAAAATCATACCTTGATGGAACAACTTTTGGAAAGGCTCCTTACAAGCCACAGCACCACAATCATATAAAACTTTATGCCAAAAACGAGCATATAACAAGTGAAGAACAGCATGTTCAGCACCACCAACATATAAATCAACAGGTAACCAATGTTTTAATAATTCAGGATCACCAATAGCTTTATCATTTTTTGGATCAATAAATCGGATATAATACCAACAAGATCCTGCCCATTGAGGCATAGTATTTGTTTCACGAGTTCCCTTAACACCATCAATCTCTACATTTAAGAAATCAGGACAATGCGCTAAAGGAGATTCTCCCGTATCACTAGGTTTAAAATTACTAGTAGCAGGAAGTTCTAATGGTAACTCGTCAATATCTTGTGTACGCATTGTTCCATCTTCCATATGAATAATTGGAATAGGCTCTCCCCAATAACGTTGTCTTGAAAACAACCAATCACGAAGTTTATATGTAGTTTTAGCATTACCACAATGATTTTCTTCTAACCAAGTAAGCATCTTGTTAATCGCATCTTCTTTATTAAGACCATTCAACCATTCAGAATTAATATGAAGTCCATCTTGCGTATAAGCTTCTTTTTCAATATCTCCACCTTCAAGAACTTGGATAATGTCAATGCCAAATTTCTTTGCGAATTCATAATCACGTGTATCATGAGCCGGAACCGCCATAATTGCACCTGTACCATAGCTCGCTAATACATAATCACTAATCCAAATTGGTATTTTTTTACCATTTACAGGATTGATTGCATACGCACCTGTAAATACACCAGTTTTGTCTTTATTTAAATCTGTACGCTCTAAATCCGACTTTGTCATACAAGCCTTTTTATAGGCTTCTACGTCCGCTTTTTTATCATCCGACGTAATTTCTTCTACAAATGGATGTTCAGGAGCCATTACACAATAAGTAGCACCAAATAGCGTATCACAACGTGTTGTGAACACAGTAAATTCTTTTTTATGTCCATCAATTTTAAAGACTACATTCGCACCTTGTGATTTACCAATCCAGTTTTTTTGCATTTCCTTCGTACTCGTAGGCCAGTCACAAAGTTCTAAATCCTCTAATAAACGTTCAGCATATTCAGTAATTTTCAAAACCCATTGACGCATTGGTTTACGAATAACTGGATAACCTCCACGCTCACTTTTTCCATCAATAACCTCTTCATTTGCTAATACGGTTTTTAATTCAGGACACCAGTTTACTGGAATTTCATCTACATAAGCAAGGCCCATATTATAAAGTTGAATAAAAATCCATTGTGTCCATTTGTAATAGGATGAATCACAAGTCGCAAATTCGCGATCCCAATCATAACTAAATCCTAAAGATTGAATTTGATCTCTAAAATGATCAATATTTTTTTTCGTAAACGTTGAAGGATGATTTCCTGTTTGAATTGCATATTGTTCTGCAGGCAAGCCAAACGCATCCCATCCCATAGGGTGCAATACATTATATCCTTCCATTCTTTTCTTACGAGCAATAATATCTGTTGCAGTGTATCCCTCAGGATGTCCTACATGCAATCCATTTCCACTTGGGTATGGGAACATATCTAATACATAATATTTTGGTTTATAAAAATCACTTGTATCGCATGCAAATGTTTTTTCTTCAAGCCATTTTTTTTGCCACTTTTTTTCAACCGTTTGATGATCGTACATAATAGCCTCCTTATAAAATAAAAAACGTCCTAATCTAAGGACGTTTTGTACGCGGTACCACCTTAGTTCACAATTTATATATTGTGCACTTAAATCCTTTATCGCAGGAATACGGATAACATTACTTATCAGCTCCTTAGCAAGTTCAAAAGTTAACCAAACTAATTTTCACCAACCATTAGCTCTCTATATTAGTTTCACTTTTTACTACTCTAATTCAACACTTACTTAGTAAAGTTATCATTTTTTTTAATTTTCGTCAATATCAAACCCACGAATTGACTTATCGTCATAATAGATT
>CAVGPK010000111.1:3930-5481 GCA_963631155.1 bacterium
GATTGTTTTTACAATAAGAACAATCAATATATGTATTTTCATCCCTAAATGTAACAAGTATTGAATCAATCTCAATCGAATATTCGTCTATTATGTCCTCATTTAAATGACATAAACGAATTTTGTTGTTATGATTGATAATATATTTTGCTTGTGAAATACAAGATAAATCAAATATATTTTGTCTATTCGCTTGTAATAAATAAGCATTTTGTAACGTAATTACACAAATAAAAGATAAAATTTGAATTGTTAGAAAAAAACATATTAGACATGAAATCGAAACAAAACCATTACGAGATTTCGTATTTATACATTTTATTATCTTTTCTATAAAACAGATAAAATGAATTGTTTTCTTTTGTAAAATAAGCCTCATCAATATTCTCCATCCAAATTTCATATCCAGGGGATGCTACTAAACGATTACGATCAAAATAAAACTCAAACTCTTCATGATTTAAAATACATGTTAAACTATTATTTTCAACCTTCACTGATTCTGCAATACTTAAAACCTGTCTAAGCTGCAAAATCGCAAATTGATTTTGTTTATTCAAATCAAGATGTATAAAAGTTATATAACATTGCATAAGTACCATGCATAGAAAAGCGACAATTCCCGTTGTTAATAAACCAAACAACGCCTCAATCATTGTAAAACCATTTCTTTTCAATTTTAACATCAATATTCACATTCCTCTGTTTCTTTAACATATAAAGAGCTCCACCAATCAATGAACTACAAAGCAGCAAAATAAATAAGCCAAATAAAGCCTCTTCTAACAAATAACCATTTTTATTTTTCAAGTCTTACCCTGCCCGATCCTAATTGAAAAACTAATTTCATGGACTTATTATGATTACTACAAGTAATGCTGTGAGCCTTCGATATATTTCCCTTTTCATTATAGTGAAACGAAAAAGGAGTACATGAAATAGAATTTGGAATTTCCAATTCTTCATCATTGAAATAAATAAAATTCGACTCAGAATAAACAGTTTGAATTTTCTTAAAGATATATGCCTTTTCTTGTGTTAAAATACAACAACTTTGAAGTTGCCGCATAAATAAATACAAAGAAGCTTCTGGTTTTGCATATACACCAAACGAAACAACCGAAATAATCAATAATACAAGCAACATTTCAATGAGTGTAAATCCATTACTTACTTGATACGGCTTGTCCATTTTCAATCACCACTTTACTATGATCTGGACATGTATCTTGTCCTTCTTTCAAATATCCAAAATCAATTAATTCTTGTACACTACTAGGTGTCTCAAGCTGATCAATCTCATACAACATAATTTGAGAATTCACGATCTCTAATAATGCTTCACAACCCTTATTTCGAATAATCTTTTCCTTTTGTTGAATATTAGGAAGTGTGATTAATAATAGCAGTGCAACAATCAACATAACAATCATCATTTCTAAAATTGTAAATCCATTTTTCTTTTCCATAATTCCTCCGTCTAAAATTGATTTAACATATTTAATGGAAGCAACATCACTTGATATACAATCAAAACCAATGCACCAATAC
>CAVGPK010000112.1:0-639 GCA_963631155.1 bacterium
GTTGTGCAGCTTTAATGGCTTCTTTATATAAAACTTCCATTTGTTTTGGATTGACTTGAAAAAAAGATTTGAAATGTAAATTAATTTTATTTCCCATACAATCTTCAAGGATGGAATCACTACCAAAAAGAATTTTATAATTTTCTCCTAAAATTACATTATCATTTCGTGTATTTAGATTAAAAACAATACTTTTTATATTTTTAAAATTTTGAACTAATTTTTTTGTGATGGTATTTAGGTTTGTATATAATTTTCCAATAAAAACTACTTGTACTTCATCTAAATTGGAGTGACGAATAAAAATATGTCTTAACCCTTTTGCCTCATCTAATGTCAGATTTTGAAGTAAAAATGCATAGATTTCATTTATTTCCTTATCTTGTATGTAACATTTTCCGCAAGGTACTATATCATTTGAATGTTGTCGATAGAACCCAGATACAATTTTATTATCCTTTATTTGAATTGGAAATTGAGCCTTATTACGATAAAACCAAGGATCATTCATACCTAATATTTTTTTGATTTCAATTGCTTTGTCAAACAATTGAATTAAATGTCTATATTTATATTCTAATTGGTATTCATAATCCATATATTGTAAGCTACATCCACCGCAAGACTTAAAAACAGGAC
>CAVGPK010000112.1:673-5318 GCA_963631155.1 bacterium
GACAACTCTATTAGGATTTTTGTCAATTAACTCCAAAATTATGGCATACGCATAATTCTTTTTTACTTTCACTATTTTTATTTTTGCCTTTTCACCAATCATTAAATTAGGTACAAATACAACAATGTTTTCAATTTTCACAACACCACTGGTTAAATCAGTATCATCAATACATTTAACGATATATTCTTCATTTTTTTTCATACTCATTATAATATCAGAAAATAGTAAAATTATAAATTGACAATTATGTAAATTATAGATATAATTCATAGCGTACTATATAAAATGTATAGCCAGCTATGGAAAGGAGTAACATGTCTAAATCAAATGATCTAGGATATTATTTTTGTTTGATTGATAACCATATGGAAAAAACAATGAATGAATCTTTGAAAAAGTATGACTTAACAAAATCACAACAAGATGTTTTGGGGTTTTTGCATCATACAAAAAAGGAATTTGTGATTCAAAGGGATATTGAAGAACATTTTCATATTTCAAATCCAACGGTAACAGGTTTATTAAATCGTTTAGAACAGAAAGGCTTTATCGAAAGAATAATGGATCCTAGAGATAAACGATCTCGTATTATTGTCTTGACTGAAAAAGAGGTGGAGTTTCATGATGCCATTGAAAATCATGTGCATTCTATGGAATCCAAATTTGATGATGTTTTAGGTGATCAGAAAGACGTTTTATTAGATATTTTAAAAAAAATTACAGATAGTTTTGAAAGGGAGGATAAGTAATGTTTAAAACTTTGCTGGGACAAGTAAAGGAATATAAAAAAGATTCTATTTTGAGTCCGATTTATGTTTCTATAGAGTCAATACTTGAAGTTTTGATTCCACTTTTAATGGCTTATTTAGTCGATCAAGGTATTGAAAAAGGGAATATGTCAGCTATCTTTTTCTACGGATTTATGATGTTGATAGCTTCTTTTGTTTCACTATGGGCAGGAGCTAAAAGTGGGAAGCATGCAGCTATTGCTTCGAGTGGTTTTGCGAAAAATCTAAGAAAAGCTGAATATAGAAATATACAAAAATTCTCATTTGCAAATATTGATGAGTATTCAACAAGTGGATTAATTACACGTATGATGACAGATGTAACAAACGTTCAAAATGCATATCAAATGATTATTCGTATTTGTGTTCGTTCACCATTAATGTTAATTTCTTCGTTAATTGCAGCTTGTTTTATTAATGCTAGAATGACATTGATTTTCTTGATTGTAGTTATTATTTTAGGTGTTGTATTATTTGGTATTATTTTTGTTGTACATCCAATTTTTAGACGTTTATTTAATCGATACGATACTTTAAATGGAAGTATTCAAGAAAATATTTTGGGGATTCGTGTTGTAAAATCATACGTTCGTCAAGATTTTGAAATTGAAAAATTTAACAAGGAAAGTAATGCGATTTTTAAAATACAGGAAAAGGCTGAAAAAATATTAGTATTTAATTCTCCTGTTATGCAATTTTGTATGTATGGTTGTATTCTTTTGATTTCTTGGATAGGAGCACATCAAATTGTGGCCGGAAACATGACAACTGGTGAATTGATGTCTTTGTTTACTTATACAACTAGTATTTTAATGTCATTGATGATGCTTTCTATGGTATTTGTTATGGTTACTATGTCTATCGCAAGTGCTAATCGTATCAGTGAAGTTATTAATCAAGAAAGTAATTTGGTATCTCCTGAAAATGGAAAAACAAATATTCAAGATGGAACAATTGATTTTGAAAATGTATGTTTTCATTATGGCAATGATGAGGATATTTTAGAGAATATTAATTTACATATTAATTCTGGATCAACTTTTGGAATATTAGGAGCAACAGGATCTAGTAAATCAAGTTTTGTTCAGTTGATTCCACGATTATATGATGTAACTTCTGGTTCAGTAAAGGTAAGTGGTGTAGACGTACGTGAATATGATTTAAAAACCTTACGTGATAATGTTGCGATGGTTCTTCAAAAAAATGTATTATTCTCTGGAACAATCAAAGAAAATATGCGCTGGGGAAATGAGAATGCCACGGATGAAGAAATTATTGAGGCTTGTCAATTAGCTCAAGCTGATGAGTTTATTGAAAAAATGCCAGATAAATATGATACATTCATTGAACAAGGTGGTACTAACGTTTCTGGTGGTCAAAGACAAAGATTATGTATAGCACGTGCCTTATTGAAAAAACCGAAAATTCTAATTTTGGATGACTCTACTAGTGCCGTTGATACAAAGACAGACGCATTAATTCGACAAGCTTTCTTAAATAAAATACCAGATACAACTCGTATAATTATCTCGCAACGTGTATCAAGTATTCAAGATGCGGATCAAATTTTAGTGTTGGAAGATGGAAAAATATCTGGCCTTGGTACTCATGAAGAATTATTAAAAACAAATCCAATGTATAAGGAAACATTTGAAACACAAAATAAGGGAGGTGACTTTGATGAACAATAAAGAAATGGGAAATTTAAAAAGAGTTGTCAAAGAAACTATATCCTCTTATAAAATAGGATGTATTTGTGTTTTAGTTTTAATTATTGTTTCTAGTGTTGCGAATGTTTATGGTAGCGTATTTTTAAAAAGTTTAATTGATGATTATATTACTCCATTGTTATCGCAAAATGTGCCTGATTATTCTCCATTATTAGGAGCTATTCTTCAATTAGCAATTATTTATGGTATAGGAATTTTAGCTACTTATGGATTTAACCGCATCATGGTTACTGTTTCTTTAGGGACATTGAAGCATATTCGTGATGAATTGTTCATTCATATGGAAACTTTGCCAATTGGTTATTTTGATACTCATTCACACGGTGATATTATGTCTGTATATACAAATGATACAGATACATTAAGACAATTAATTTCGCAAAGTATTCCTCAATTGATTGTTTCTTTTATTACGATCATTTCAGTAACTATTTCTATGTTTATTTTAAATGTACCATTAACCCTATTTACTTTATTTATGGGAGCATTGATGTTTTTTATGAGTAAAAAATTAACCGCAAAATCTGGGAAATATTTTATCGCTCAACAAAAACAACTAGGTGTGGAAAATGGATTTATTGAAGAAATGATGGAAGGTAGTAAAGTCATTAAAGTCTTTACACATGAAGAACAGAGTATTAAAGATTTTGATAAAGTAAATGATGCATTATTTGAAGCAAGCGCAAACGCAAATATTTATGCCAACGTCTTAATGCCTATTGTTATGAATATCGGCTATATTTCATATGTTTTAGTAGCTGTAATTGGTTCATTATTGGCAATAAACGGCTTGGGTGGCTTAACTTTAGGAACTATTGCTGCTTTTTTACAGTTGAATCGATCGTTTACAGCTCCTATTGGCCAAATTTCTATGCAATTAAATTCAGTGATTATGGCAGATGCTGGTGCTAAACGTGTATATGAAATCTTAGATGCTGAAAGTGAAGTAGATGACGGAGTTGTTACCTTAGAACAAGTAGATCATGATCATTGGGCTTGGAGACATCCACATAATGATGGTTCTAGTGATTTAGTACCATTAAAGGGTGATGTTCGCTTTAATAATGTTGATTTTTCTTATAATCCGAAAAAACAAATTTTATTTGATGTGTCTTTATTCGCAAAACCTGGTCAAAAAATTGCTTTTGTTGGTGCAACAGGGGCAGGAAAGACAACAATCACAAATTTGATTAATCGCTTCTATGATATCCAAAATGGAAGTATTACTTACGATGGAATTGATGTGAAATTAATTAAAAAAAGTGATTTAAGAAAAAGTCTAGGTATTGTTTTACAGGATACAAATTTATTTACTGGAACCATTATGGAAAACATCCGTTATGGTCGATTGGATGCAACTGATGAAGAATGTATTGCAGCGAGTAAACTTGCAAATGCACACGAATTTGTCAAACATTTAGAGCATGGATATGACACAATGATTCATGCGGGAGGAGAATCTTTATCTCAAGGGCAGAGACAATTACTCAGCATTGCACGTGCTGCTGTTGCTAATCCTCCAGTATTAATTTTGGATGAGGCAACAAGTTCCATTGATACACATACAGAACGCATAGTTCAAGAGGGTATGGATAAATTGATGGAAGGAAGAACTGTATTTGTTATCGCTCATAGATTATCAACGATTCAAAATAGTGATGCAATTATGGTATTAGAAAATGGTCATATTATTGAACGTGGTAATCATGATGATTTAATACAACAAAAGGGAAAATATTATCAATTATATACTGGAGCATTTGAACTTGATTAGTTCAAGTGCTTTTTTTTGACTTGCAATGTAACCGTTTACATGATACGATAGAGGAAACTAGAAATTAAAAAATAGTTTCCAGGAGGTGCTATGAATCAAAAAGAACAAATATTAGAAGCAACCATTACAGTGTTTAATAATAAAGGAATGAAATTTACGATGGATGATTTAGCTAAAGAATTAAACATGAGTAAAAAGACAATTTATAAGTATTTCGAAAATAAGAATAAGTTATGTCTTGATATGGTTGATTATTGTTTTGATCGCATAAAATTAAGCGAACAAGAAGTAGTAAATAATGAAAAATTGACGATGAAAGAAAAAATTCAAAAAATTTTAGGAGTATTACC
>CAVGPK010000113.1:0-5315 GCA_963631155.1 bacterium
AGATATTTTATCAGATTAAAAAAAGACTGTCGACACTCAATTTGTCAACAGTCTGACCTATTTTATAATTAAAATAGGTATTTTTTGTTTATTTAGATGTAAAAGTTTTGAGAAAAATAACCATAATATAACCTAACGTATAATATAATTCATAAAAAAGAGGGTATTTATATGAAATTTAAAAAAATAATAGCTAGTTTAGCGGCTGGGGTATGTATGCTTAGTCCAATGTGTGTATATGCGGATGATACAGTATATGCAACGGATGCGAATGGAAAAAAATATACATCTATTGATGATGCTTGGAATGCGGCTTGTGGTGGTACTGAAATTACAATGATGCAGGATTGGATTACGAGTAGTCGATTGGAGGTTGGAGATAGTCAAACTGTTACAATTGAAATGAATGGTCACAAGATTGATCGTAATTTAGGGGTAGACTATGTTTCTGATGGAGAGGTTATTTATTTAAATGAAAATTCGACTTTGAATCTTAATGGAAATAAGGCTCCAAAAACGCAATTTACTTTTTGGGGTGCTGAAAAGTTTGAGGAAGGAGTTAAATTAACTACAACAAATGGTGGTATCATCACGGGTGGTCAAAGTACAAATGGTGCTGGTGGTGTTCATATGAATGCTAATTCTACATTGAATATCAATAATGTTGGTATTGTAGGAAATACGGCTGGAACTAGTAGAGGCTCACATAGTGATGGTGGTGGTGTCAAAATGAGCAGTGACAACTGTACAATCAATATGTCAAACAATGCGCAAATTTCTTACAATTGTGGAATGGCTGGAGCTGGTGTTTATATTGATGGAGAAAATTGTATAATCGATATGAATAACAGTATAATGACTAATAATTTTGCATATGGATATGGTGGAGCCATTTATTCTGAAAAAGATGCTACATATGTAAATATGTCAAATAGTTCAAAAATCACTGAGAACAGTGCAAAAGCTAGTGGTGGAGCTATTTATTTCGTTGATGATTATTGCCAAGTAAAGTCAGCGGATACTAATTCTAGTATTTCAAATAACTATGCTTATACGGATGGTGGAGCTATTTTCATTGCTTCTAGTGGAGAAGGAGATCATCGTGTTGTTCAAAATGTAACGTTTGAATCAAATCGAGCAGAAAAAGGAAATGGTGGAGCCATTTATTGTAATTTAGATAACTTTAATATTGATGGTTGTGTATTTAAGAGTAATACGTCACAAAATGGTGGAGCCCTTTATTTAGATGGAGATGATATCACGGTTTCTAATTGTTCGCTTACAGAGAATAGAGCGGATAATGAAGGTGGTGGCATCTACAATAACAATGCCAATACGATTCAAAATTGTACGATCACAAATAATTCATGTGGAAATGAAGGTGGCGGAATCTACGAGGTCGAGGATGAAGATATCACTCTTTCAGGAAAATGTACGATCAATAATAATAAGCGTGGGAATAAGAAAAATTTAGATCAAGCGGAAGCTGATGATTTATTCTTAGAGAATACATGGTTGCATACAGCTTATTTTAAGGGAGAAGTATCAACGGATTCAAAAGTAGGTATTCGTACGGCTTCGGATGGCGAAGTACAAATTGGTAAGGATATTTCGTCGGATTGTAGTAGTGCCTTCTTCTTAAATGATAGTGGAGAATATCATGTTTCTTATGAATCTAGCAAGTTATATAAGAGATCAGGCTTAACAGGTAGTATTTTTGGCAATGGAAATGTCATGATGATTGGTGGTATTTGTGCTTTCGTTGTTGTTGCAGGCGTTGTTGTGGTTGTCATGAAAAAGAAGAAAGCTGTAAACAATTAAGAGTAGTTGATTCTACTCTTTTTTTGTCTTATACTTTAATTGTTATAACAATTCGTAGGGGTGCATATGAAAATAATAGATTCGAATATCCATCATGATTATTTGAATGGTGTGATTTGTGGGGATGATGTAGAAAAAGAGCGTAACGGTTTATGATTGCGCAAAATCTTTTTATAAAAGTGGAGATACTAATTTAGATTTAGATACAATTTTATATGAAGTCTATACAATATCAAAAGGGCAATTAAATTATGGATTAAGCGTTATGAAGTCTGTGCTTGTCAATGGAGAATGTAATATGACAAGAGGACATTTTCATGAGAATTTAGATTGTGATGAGACTTATTGTTGCATGCATGGAAGTGGTTTATTACTTTTAATGGATGAAGAAGGTTGTTGTCATGCTGAAAAAATGAGTGTAGGGAGTGTTCATTATATTAATGGGCATTATGCACATCGTTTGATCAATATTGGTGAAGATGAATTAAAGGTGCAATGTATTTGGCCTAGTAATGCCGGACATGATTATAAGCGTATTGAAAAGCATCCATTTCCTGTTCGTGTGTTTAAGAGGGATGGAAAAATATTTGTGGAGGAAGAAGAATGAGTTATTTAAATTTCAAATCTGAATATGATTGTTTTCCTAAAAATAAAATCGATGATAATGCCTTTGTTGGATATGATGAAATCTATAAGGAATTAAAACGTAAGATAAAAAAAGATAGTGTACTTGTGTTTGATTATTATCCAGGTGTATATGAAGATGAAGTGTATTCTTTGATTCAAAAATTTAAGCCACAAATAAGTATTGATATGAACTCTATTTTTAAAGATGGAGAAAAGATAACAGAACAAATGAAATATCATCTAACAAATGATCGTGTGTTTGGAAAGATGTACTGTGGGGATTTTATTGATTTTATTAATTTAGAAAAGTTGAAAAATGCCAAAAAAGCTTTGGAAAAGGTTTCTGGATTGTGTGTTGTATACGGAGTGGGAGCCAGTCTAGTAACGCATGGAGATTTGTATGTTTATTTTGATTTAGCACGTTGGCAAATTCAATTGAGATATCGTGCTGGAATGTCTAATTTTAAAGCAAATAATGAAGATGAAGATATTCTTAGAAAGTATAAGCGCGGCTATTTTATTGAGTGGAGAATGGCCGATAAGCACAAACAACGAAATTTTGAGCGTTTCGATTATGTCGTGGATACAAATATTAAAAATCAACCAAAAATGATTTCTGGAGATACATTTTTATCAAGCTTAAAAGCATTGGTTCAAAAGCCGTTTCGTACTGTTCCGTATTTTGATCCTGGAGTATGGGGTGGACAATGGATGAAGGAAGTGTGTAATTTGGATCCTTCTAAACCTAATTATGCCTGGAGCTTTGATGGTGTACCAGAAGAAAACAGCTTACTTTTTGATTATCATGGTGTAATTTTTGAAGTGCCCGCCATGGATCTTGTTTTGTATCAGCCAAAAGAATTGTTAGGGTTACAAGTGTATTCGCGTTTTGGTGCGGAATTTCCAATTCGCTTTGATTTTTTAGATACAATGGAAGGTCAAAATCTTTCTTTACAGGTCCATCCATTAACTGAATATATAAAAAAAGAATTTGGGATGAGTTATACACAAGATGAAAGTTATTATATTTTGGATGCGAAAGAAGATGCTTGTGTTTATCTTGGACTAAAGGAAGGTATGGATAAGAATCAAATGATTTCGGATTTAAAACAAGCTCAATCTGGAAATCTTGTGTTTGATGCAGAAAAATATGTCAATAAATGGCCTGCCAAGAAACATGATCATTTCTTGATTCCAGCCGGAACATGTCATTGTTCTGGAAGTGGAAGTATGGTTTTAGAAATTAGTGCTACTCCTTATATTTTTACTTTTAAACTTTGGGATTGGCAAAGAGTCGGATTGGATGGGAAGCCACGACCTATTCATTTAAAGCATGGAAAAAATAATATTCAATGGGATCGTACAACGTCTTGGGTAAAAGAAAACTTAGTAAATGCCGTGTATGAAGTGGATGAAGATTGTGGTGCAAAAAAAGTAGAACATACTGGATTACACCAACTTGAATTTATTGAAACAAGAAGATATACGATACATTCCATTACAAATCATGATACGCAAGGGAATGTAAATATGTTGAATCTAATTGATGGACAGAAGGCATTAATAAACGGTGATTTCGGCTCATTTGTTGTTCATTATGCAGAAACCTTTATTGTGCCTGCTTGTGTTGGTAAGTATACAATTGAGCCTTATGAATGTGAATCAATCATGGTGATTAAGGCATATGTACGATAAAAAATCTGATGTGTTTTTTATTTGATCATGATATACTTTGAATAAAGGAGATCTTAATTATGGATCAGGAAAAGAAAAATCTAATTGAAGGTAAGAATGAAGATTTACCTAGAATTGAAGAGATGATTTTAGAAAAAGATGAAGATTTAGTCTTTTTCGGAACTTGTCATTGTAATTCAAAAACTTAGTTATTTAGTAGAGAGATTAGGATGGTTGTCTTAATCTTTTTATGTAGGAAGGGTAATTTATGAATATTTCGAATGAATGGATGATATTTAATAATCGAATAATTAATAAAAATATGAAACACGCATTTAAGATAAATCATGCTTTATATGAAGATTTGAAATCACTGTTTTATGAAAAAAAGGTGAATTTAAAGGATTCAGAAATATCCTTTTTAAAAGAAAAAAATATTTTTACGGAAACTAATGATTTTTATGATCCTTTTGTTTTAATGTCAAATCTATCAGATGATTTTAGGATATTTATTCAAGTAACAAATCAATGCAATTTGCACTGTGCTCATTGTTATGTCAATTCTAGTATGGGAATGAAACAATTTTTTGATGAAGAAAGCTTGATAAAAGTTATACAAAATGCATATGAATTAGGCATTACTAGAGTTGATTTTACTGGTGGAGAAGTATTTACACAAAAATTTTTCTTTGAATTTTTAAAAAAATTGGATTTTTATCCTATTTCTTATTCCATATTTACAAATCTTACTTTATTAAATGATGATCAGATATCTTTTATATCAAATTTAAAGGGACTGTATCGTATTGTAACAAGTGTGGATTATTTTGATCCAGATAAGCATGATCGATTTAGAGGGAAAAAAGGAAGTTATGCTAAAACCATGAATAATATTTTATCATTAAAATCAAAAAATGTTGATATTGTGGTAAATACAATTGTAAATGAAGAAAATTATGAGGATGTTGAAAAGCTTGTTTCTTTTTTTAGTGAAAAAAATATAGAAGTACATTTAGATACGATTGTAGATTGTGGTCGAGCAAAAACATTTCGAAATATCGGAAAAATGGATGAAAATTTGTCGTTTATAAAAACGGTTTTAAATTCGAATAAATGTATTTTGAATAAAGACAAAATTACAAAAAATGTTTGTGGTGTTGGTGAAAATTTTGTTTTTTTAGACTATTTAGGAT
>CAVGPK010000114.1:0-5280 GCA_963631155.1 bacterium
TGGGTTTCCAATTTTATTTTATCTATGCATTTTTATGTTTCATGCGTAATTACTAATGAAGAGTGTCCTACTCTTCATTTAATTTATTCTTGATTAAGTTTTTAACAATAGGATATGCGATTAGGGCAATTACGATTCCTACAACACCTTGTACAACGTTTGGTAATATTTCCGCAAATGCCATGGCCCAACTTTGTTTCAAGATATATTTGGCAATAAAATAGCCGAAGACCATAATCATAGATCCAAGTGTATAGGATACTACTTGTGTTGGTTTTGATTTGTTTTTAGACATGATGGTTGATACGACAATACCTTCAAGTCCTTTGATGATGAGCGTAAAGATAAAGTAGTAGGCATATCCACCGGCAACATCGGCTAATCCGGATCCAAGTCCTCCAATTAAGAAGCTTTCAAATGGGTTTAAAAAGCTTGCGAAGAGTAAAATAAATCCATCTCCTAAATTAAAGTATCCATCTAAAGCATTTGGGATTTTTATAAACATGGTCGCAATAAAAACTAACGCCATTCCTAGAGCTGTTAATACGATTCTATAGATTTGATTGTTTCTCATACATATTTCCTTCTTTCTTATGGGCATTATTATACTTGTTTCTGTGCATATTAAAATGTACAATAATAAAAAATAAAAGGGGTACAGATAATGAAGAAATATGAATCTTTATATCAGGATATAAAAAATAATATTTTGAATGGATATTTAAAAAAAGGAGATCGATTAGATAGTATTCGTTTAGCTTGTAAAAAATTGAATGTGTCCAAGACAACTGTTTTAACGGCTTATGAAAAATTAATGAGTGAAGGCTTTATTGAGAGTATTGAAAAGGTGGGTTTTGTGGTTTGTATGCAAGAAAATCAGATTCAACTTCATCGAACGATACAAAATTATCATTCGAATCATAAAAATATTGCGTATGAATATGATTTTCGTTTATCAAGTGTTTCCATTGATTCTTTCGAGATGGATGCGTGGAAAAGATATATGAAACTCGTTTTAAATGATAAGAATGTTATGTCAAGCTATGGACTAAGTCAGGGTGAGTATGAATTAAGGGAGGCATTGTGTAAATATGTGTATCAAAATCGTAATATTTTAGCGACTCCTGAACAAATGGTAATAGGTTCAAATTATCAGTCTTTACTTTATATTTTTTGTGGGATGTTAGATAAGAATTTAGTGATTGGGGTAAGTGAGTTTGTTGATGAAGAGGCTTTATTGGTTTTTCAATCCTATGGTTTTCAAGTAAAAAAACTTTCGATAGATTCTTTTATAGAGGATATTCATAAATGGAAGATTGATGTACTTTATATTAATACGACTTGTTTCACAAAAGAAAAAAGAAGTATGTCCATAGAGATTCGAAACGCATTGATCAAAATGAGTGATGTATTGATTTTAGAAGATGATTATAATGGAGAATTGGTGTATGCAACAAAAATGAAATATAGTTTGTTTTCTAAATGTGATCATTGTGTTTATATCAATTCTTTTTCACGTCTATTACTTCCTTCTTTGCGTATTGGTTATATGATTTTAAATGAAGAGTTTCTTGATAAATATTTAAAATTGAATTTGGGTCCTACAACGTCTAAGATTGAGCAGCTTGCTTTTTCTCATTATATTGTGGATGGACATCTTCAAAAGAGAGTTCGTAAATTGATTCGTGAATATTCAAGTCGTCATATGGAAATGAAAAAGATATTGGATAAACAATTTGATGTTCGTTTTTATTTAAATGAGGCTTATATGGCCTATTGTTTTGAATGGAATAAAAATGAAGATGTGTTTAAGGGTTGTTGTGAATCAAATGGGATTGGTTTAAATGTAGAGGATGGTGTGGTCAGTATTTCTTTTGCGTCCATTCCTTTAGAAAAGATGGAATTGGGTTTGGTTCGTCTTGCGAAAATTGTGAAAGAGTGGTAAACTTTATAAAGTTGATGTTGAAGAAGATAAGTACGTAAATAAGGATGTGTTTAGAGAGAAGATGGTTGGTGAAAATCTTCATGGAATTATTTAGGGAAGCTACTTTGGAGTCATACCGTTGTCGGCGTTAACGAATAAGTGAGGGCACTTGCGATTGTGAGTGAACTAGGATGGTACCGCGTATTTTACGTTCCTAGAGATAGGAACGTTTTTTTATTGGAGGAAAGAGAAAATGAAACAACTTACTGGTAATCAAATTCGTCAGATGTTTTTGGATTATTTTAAATCAAAAGGTCATATGATTGAGCCGGGTGCAAGTTTGATTCCGCACAATGATCCGACTTTGCTTTGGATCAATGCGGGTGTTGCGGCTTTAAAGAAGTATTTTGATGGTTCAGAAAAGCCTGCAAGTAATCGTATTGCGAATGCGCAAAAGAGTATTCGTACAAATGATATTGAAAATGTTGGAAAGACGGCTCGTCACCATACATTTTTTGAGATGTTAGGAAACTTCTCGATTGGAGATTATTTTAAGGATGAAGCCATTCAATTCGCATGGGAATTTTTAACGAGTGAAGAATGGATGGGTATTGATAAAGATCGTTTGTATGTGTCTGTGTATACGGATGATACTCGTGCTTATGAGGTTTGGACAACTATTTGTGGTGTAGATCCAAGTCATATTTTAAAGACGGATGATAACTTTTGGGAAATTGGAAAAGGTCCTGGTGGACCGGATTCAGAAATTTTCTTTGATCGTGGAGAAAAGTATGATCCTGAAGGTTTGGGTGAAAAATTATTTTTTGAAGAATTAGAAAATGATCGTTATGTTGAGGTTTGGAATGTTGTATTCTCTCAATATGATTGTGATCCTAGTATTGATCGTAAAGATTATAAGGAGCTTCCTCAAAAGAATATTGATACAGGTATGGGTTTAGAACGTTTGGTTGCGCTTGTTCAGGATGGGGAAACAAATTTTGATACAGATTTATTCTTGCCTATTATTCATGCGACTGAAAAATTAGCGAAACATCCATATGAGGGTGAATATAAGATGGCTTATCGTGTTATTGCGGACCATGTTCGTACGGTAACGTTTGCGCTTAGTGATGGGGCTAACTTCTCAAATAGTGGTCGTGGTTATGTTCTTCGTCGTGTTTTGCGTCGTGCCGTTCGTTATGGATTGAAGCTTGGTATTGAAGAGGCTTTCTTGTATAAATTGGTTCAGGTTGTTGCGGATACGATGCAGGATTTCTATCCTTATTTGCAGGAGCATGTTGAATTTAATGCCAAATTAATTAAGTTAGAGGAAGAAACTTTCAAGAAGACTTTAACGGTTGGTGAATCTTTACTTTCGGATGAGATTAAGAAGGCTAAGAATGGAAAACTTAGTGGAGAAGTTGTCTTTAAATTATATGATACGTATGGTTTCCCATTTGAATTGACACAAGAAATTGCACAAGAGAGTGGTATTGAAGTGAGTCATGATGAGTTTGAAGCTTGCATGAATGAGCAGAAGGAAAGAGCTCGTAATGCTCGTAATGTGAAGGATAGTTTTGCATCTCAGAATGAAGAATTAATGAATTTTAATGAGCCAAGTGAATTTGTTGGTTACGATCATATGGAATGTGATGGTAAGGTTATTGCCTTATTTAAAGAGGGTAAGATGGTTGATTCTTTAGAGGGAGAAGGCCAGATTATTTTGGATAAGACTTGTTTTTATGCGGAAAGTGGTGGACAGGTTGCCGATAAGGGAACTTTAAGTAATGGAGAAGTTTCTGTTGATGTGTTAGATGTTCAGAAGGCTAGAAATAAGCAACATATTCATACGGTTTGTGTAAATGGTGTTGTGAAGATGGGTGATGTTTTACATGGTCAGGTAAATGTGAAGGATCGTCTTGCGACTACTGCAAACCATAGTGCAACACACTTGTTGCAGGCTGCATTGGTAAAGATGTTGGGTGATCATATTCATCAGGCTGGTTCTTATAATTGTCCTGAATATTTACGTTTTGACTTTAATCATTTTGAAAAGGTAACAAATGAACAGTTGGCTGAAGTTGAACGTTTAGTGAACGAATATATTGCGGCTTGTTTACCTGTTACTAAGGTTGTTATGCCGATTGAAGAGGCTAAAAAGAGTGGAGCTACCGCTTTATTTGATGAGAAGTATGGAGATATGGTTCGCGTTGTTACGATGGGTGATGTGTCTAAGGAATTCTGTGCTGGTTGTCATGTGAATAATACAAGTGAGATTGGCGTTTGTAAGATCATTAGTGAAGAATCGATTGGTAGTGATGCACGTCGTATTACGGCTAAGACAAAGTTTGCGGCGTATGAAGAGTTTAGTCAAGAGCATGGTATGTTAGAAAATATTGCGGCTAGTGCTAAACAAAAGGGAATTAAGAATATTGATCAAAAGGTTGAAAATGCCTATAGTCAGATGCATGATTTGCAGAAGGAATTAGATAACTTAAAGAATCAGATTTTTGCACTTAAATCAAAAGAGTGGGCAAGTGATGCGAAGGATTTTGGTAAAGTGAATGTTTTGATTAAGCAAGTGAGTGGTATGGATTCAAATGCTTTAAAGGATATTGTTTCTAATTTAAAAGCACAAGATGAAAAGATGGTATGTTTCTTTGTGAATGTAAATGGAGATAAGGTTGTCTTTGTTTCTGGTGCTGGTAAAGAAGCGGTAAAAGCTGGTGTTCATTCGGGTCAACTTGTAAAGGCAGCAGCTCAAATTTGTAGTGGTAATGGTGGCGGAAAGCCAGATATGGCTCAAGCTGGTGGTAAGGATGCTTCTAAGGTGGATGAGGCTATCCAAACTATTACGGATACTTTAAAGAGTTTATAGTCAATAAAGTCAGCGGTTGAATAAATCGTTGGCTTTTTTATATGGTTATATTTTTGGGATTGTGTGATAGAATAAGATTAAATTAATTGGGTGGTTTTGGATATGGAAATGAATGAGATTATGCAAAAAATTATTAAAAATCCTGATGATGGATATCTATATATTCAAATGGGAGATGAATATATTAAAACAAATGTTAATCAAGCGTATTTGTGTTATGAGTATGCGAGTGGTTTGTGTTCTGGTGCAGATTTAATAGAAATTCAGAATAAGATGGCTGTTTGTCGAGAAAAAGAGGATTTTTGTGTTAAATCCGTCTCGTTTGTGATTTTATCTTATAATTCTAAGGATATAATGATCGAATGTTTGCGATCTATAAAAACTACGTGTGTTAAAGGAACTTATGAAGTTATAGTTGTAGACAGCAATTCCACAGATGGTATAAGAGAATGGTTACTTCAACAAGATGATATAAAGT
>CAVGPK010000115.1:0-5154 GCA_963631155.1 bacterium
ATACAATAAAAAAGCTATGACCTTATGAAAAGTCATAGGCTTTGTCAACAATCTGACCTATTTTAATTATAAAATAGGTATCTTCATGAATAATTTACTATAAACTTCTCAATGCATCCTCTAGCTTTGTCTTTTGGGCTGCCTTATCATCTTTCATCTTAACAATACGAGCCGGACACCCTGCTACAACTGCATTTTCTGGCACATCATCAATGACAATAGCTCCTGCAGCTACAACTGCACCCTTGCCAACATGAACACCTTCAATCACAACCGCATTGGCACCAATTAAAACAGCGTCCTCGATAATTACCGGTGTTGCACTCGCCGGTTCAATCACACCCGCTAAAACAGCTCCAGCACCAATGTGACAATGGTTTCCAACCGTTGCTCGACCACCTAGTACTGCACCCATATCAATCATCGTACCTTCACCAATGACAGCACCAATATTAATGATAGCGCCCATCATAATAACGGCATTATCCCCAATTTCTACTTGTTCACGAATAAATGCACCTGGTTCAATACGTGCATGAATATTTTTTAAATCCAACATAGGAACCGCGCTATTTCGACAATCATTTTCAATCTGATATTCGATGCTTCCTTCATTCTCTTTTAATACCGGTTCAATATCTTTCCAATCGCCAAAAACAACATTCCCAAACACTTTACAATTTGGAAATTCAATCTCTTTTTCTGACTTAAAGTACACTTTCACTGGCGTTTTCTTTTCTGCCGTTTGAATATAACGAATAATTTGTTCTGCTTCCATGTTTCCTCCTACATCATATCCTTCATACTATATAAACCCGCTGGTTTATCATACACAAATGCAGCTGCCTTAATCGCACCATTCACAAAAATCTGTCGACTATTGGCACTATGCTTAATTTCAATCGTCTCGTTATCACCAAAGAAAAACACACTATGTTCTCCCGCTACAGTTCCACCACGTAAAGAATGTACACCAATCTCTTTTTGACGCTTTCCTACAAAGCCATGCCGACCATATACTTTTTTATATTCATTATCAGGATCCAATGCTGAAATCAACATATTGGCCGTTCCACTAGGCGCATCCTGTTTCTGATTATGATGCGTTTCCATAACTTCCATATCAAAATCATCTTTTAATAAAGGGGCAAACTGTCTTAACATCTGTTCAAAAACCGCAATCCCATATGAAAAGTTTGCAGAATAGAAAACTGGAGCTACACTAGATACTTCCTCTAGAGCCTTTACTTGACCTTCACTTAATCCCGTAGTTCCATAAACTAGAGCACATTTCTTTTCTTTCACAAAAGAAAGTACACCTTCTAAATTATCAGGATGAGAAAAATCTAAGACAACATCTGGATTTAAACTTGAATTCGGAACATCAAAATTCCCTAGCACATCCATACCATGATTTTGTGCTGTTTCTCTAATCAAGGATCCCATTTTTCCGTTTCCAATAATCATAACTTTTAACATAAACCAATTTTCTCCATCGTTTCTTTAAGCAATGCTTTATTTGATTCGGCCATTTCACACAAAGGCAACCGATAACCTCCAACTTGTTTTCCCATTAAATTTAACGCTTCCTTTACCGGAATTGGATTTACTTCACAGAATAAGGCATGAATAAAATCTAAATAATGAAGCTGCGCATCCAAGCTTGATTTAACATCGCCATCCAAGAAATCCTTAACCATTTTATGTGTTTCATAAGGTAAACAATTAGCTAAAACACTGATAACACCACTTGCACCAAGAGCCATCATAGACGTAATCATATCATCATTTCCTGAATACATTACAAAATCATCACTTAAGTAGCGAGCGATATTTGTCGCATAGCTAATGTTTCCACTCGCCTCTTTAATACCACAAATATTTGGATGTTGAGAAAGGACTTTTACAGCCTCTTCATCAATAGAACATCCCGTTCTTCCAGGAACATTATAAAGAATGATTGGAATATGTACCGCATCGGCAACCGTAGTGAAATGTCGAATCATACCTTCTTTATTTGCCTTATTATAATAAGGTGATATCAACAATAATTGATCCGCTCCCATATTTTGATACTTAATACTCTTTTCCATTGCGGTAGCAGTACAATTCGATCCAGCACCCACAATAACAGGTACACGATGATTCACTCTTTCAATCGTATAAACCGCAACCGCATCATCCTCTTCATGAGACATTGTGCTACTTTCTCCAGATGTTCCTAAAATTAAAATCGCATCCGTACTATTTTCAATATGCCACTCAATTAATTCTCCTAGCTTTTGAAAATTTACTGTTCCATCCGGATGAAAAGGTGTAACCAAAGCTACAATGGAACCTTTTACCATATTACTCATATTCAAATTCTCCTTCCATAATCTTTTTTGCTGGACCACTCATAAATACGTGATCCTCTAAATCAATTTGAAGATGTCCTATTTTTAATTCTACATCACAATTTGTATTAACAAGTCCTAATCGATTGGCAACGACAACACTTGCACAAGCTCCCGTACCACACGCAAGTGTAATTCCACAACCTCTTTCATACGTCATCACAACAATGTGATTTTTATCCTTAATTTGCACAAAATTTACATTGGTTTGTTTACGAAATAAAGGATCATGACAAATCTTTTTTCCCAATTCTACGTTTCTTTCATCAAAGGCATTTTCTACAAAGACAACCGTATGAACGGTTGCCATAAATAGGCTATATGTGTCCACGCCACATACATTTCTTTTCCAAACCGATTCATTTTCATCGACATTTAATAATTCATTTGAATCAATCGGTTTATCCATATCCACACGAACTACAAATGGAGAAGCACTTACACGATACACTACTTTTTCTCCCGCCAACGTCTGCACAGGAATTCTTTCATCTTGACAAATCCCTTCATCAAAACAATAAGCTGCAAAGCATCGAATCCCATTACCACACATTGGTGCTCTTGAACCATCTTGATTATAGTAAACCATTTCAAGCGGATTCTCTTTGACAAAAATCATACCATCCGCGCCTATTCCAGTATGCCGATCACAACAGGCGACGACTAGCTTTTCAACATTATAGTTTTCGTCATATTTCGTTAAAATAAAATCATTTCCAAGTCCATGATATTTACTTACTTTTATAGACATAAATCTTTCTCCAATCGAATTAAATCTTCATAGGTTTCCCTTTCAATGACAAGCTGCATATTTCCATTCTTACAAAATACAACAGGCAAACCTAAAGCCTTATTGTAATGAGAAGCCATAGAATATCCATAGGCACCTGTAGTAAATACTACAAGTAAATCATCCGTCTCTACTTCTGGTAAATAAGCATCCTCAATCAGCACATCTCCAGATTCGCAACATTTCCCAGCAATCTTATAATGCGTTGTTTTTTCATTCTCTTCCTTACCATCAATGAGACAATCATATTTTGCCTGATACAAGGCCGGGCGAATATTATCACTCATTCCTCCATCGACAAAGACATAATTTTTATGTTTCGTCTTTTTCATAAAACCAACTTTATAAATCGTATAACCAGCTTGTCCCACAATACTTCTTCCTGGTTCAATACAAATCTTTGAAAAGCTTAATCCATATTTTTCTTTTTCTTTTTGACAAGTATTCAAGATAATTTCACAAACTTGATTAATAGGAATTGGATGATCTTCATTCGTATAGTATGCTGCAAAGCCGCCACCTAAATTTAAAGTTTTAACTGGAATACCAATCTCATGAATAAATTGACATACTGTTTCAATTTCTGCCACAAACGCCCCTTGATCAAAAATTTGAGATCCAATATGAGCATGAAAACCATCAAAGGATAAATGAGGATTTTCAGAAATAATCGAAACAAGCTCTTTAATTTCTTCTTTATTTTCAATTGAAATACCAAACTTACTATCAATGTCCGCTGTAACGATATATTGATGTGTATGTGCTTCTACACCCGGATTTATTCTCAATAAAATATGTGTTAGTCCAGCTTTCGCAAGACTTGCTAGCATTTTAGCTTCCTGTACATTATCTAGAACAATAGTTCCGACACCAAGTTCAAGCGCCATTTTCAATTCAGAAATCGATTTATTATTTCCATGAAAATAAACTTTTGATAAATCAAATCCAGCTTTATAAGCAGTATAAAGTTCTCCACCACTCACAACATCTAAACAACATTCCATATGATCCACCAATTGAATCATTGCTTTACAGTTAAAAGCTTTTGACGCATAAATAACATCTACATCAAAATCATCATTTTTTAATCCTTCTTTAAATGATTTTAATTGGAATTCCATCATCCCTTGATCATATGCATAAACAGGGCTTCCATATTTCTCTACAATTTCTTTAACTTCTACTTGACCAATCCTCATACTTCACCTCTTATAAAAAAAGCATATCAACTATACAGTCAATATGCCTATAGACAAATCAACAGATAGCACCCCTACATATTCGTAGACAGTCTAATAGATATTCTCTACTAGCCCACCATTTTTCCATGCCTAGAAAAACAGTTCGGCAAAATCGCTAAAAAAAATACATCAAACGTTTGCCAACTCTGTATTTTTCCGTCTTTTTTGCGCCTCTATCTTAACAACAAAATTTTAACATACTCTGTAAATGTTTTCAATATATATTGAAAATGTTTCAACATTTCGATAAAATATCCACAAAAAGGAGTATTAAAATGTTAGAAACCGTTAAAAAATATAGACAAGATTTACATCAAATCCCAGAACTTGAATTGGATCTTCCCCTAACAACAAATTATATTTTAGAACAATTAAAAGATTTAGATTGTACCATTGAACAACCTTTAAAAAGTAGTGTCATCGCTTTTTTTGACAATCATAAAGAAAGAACCATTGCCTTTCGTAGTGACATGGATGCTCTTCCTGTAACCGAACAAACTAACCTATCATTTAAAAGCAAACATGAAGGTAAAATGCATGCGTGTGGACACGATGGACATATGGCACTTCTTTTAGGTTTCGCCCATGAAATCAATAAAATCTATAAAATTTTAGATAAAAATATTGTATTAATCTTTCAGCCTGAAGAAGAAACGCCAGGCGGAGCAAGCTTACTTTGCGAAGCAGGTATATTAAAAAAATATAATGTACAAGCTATTTTCGGAAC
>CAVGPK010000116.1:0-4940 GCA_963631155.1 bacterium
ACGGACTGAACGGATATCACCGGAATTGGTGAACGGGTATCGACCGGAATACGCACCTGTTGATCTTTCTTATCCAGTGTTGCTGGACACATTGCCAGAAGTTGACATTTTGGCTTACTCTTTAGAGACCGTGGTGGCTGAAAAGTATCAGGCAATGATAGACCATGCGACAGAGAACAGCCGCATGAAAGACTTCTTTGATGTGTACAGAATACTAAAAGCAGGAAATATTGACTTGAACACATTGCAAGAAGCCATCACAGCCACGTTTGAGAATAGAGGCACCGCCATCTCTACGGAATATAGCCTTTTCGAGGATTCTTTTGCGACAGATGCCAAACGAAATATTATGTGGAATAGTTATTTGAAGAAAATCAAATTCAAGGAGCCACTAACCTTCCAAGAAGTTTGGACATATATCACACAGGAACTGAAACAATACATGGAAAAATAACAGTTCACCAAGAATTTGCCAAGCTCTCCGTTTCGGAGGGCTTTTTTTATGCCCTTTTCATAAGCAAAGATTATAAGGATGTAAACGATTGTCTAATAGGGAGAAAGAAAGCATGAGGGAAGCAAAAGTGGAATATGACGATATAGCGGATATACACTGGTGGATGGTGGATCATATTCACTATCTGCCAGCCATGATATATGCTGTATTGTTGATAGATATAGTATCAATCGTTGTCATCATCAAACATAGCAAGGGGCTGGAGCAAGACGAGGTATTGGAACGATTGAAGATAGGATGCAGTGTGGCAGTGTTCCTGCTTGGGATGCTGTTAGTGTATTATATAGCATATCTGTTTTGGTAAGGTGATATGGGAAAGTTTGAAAAACGATAGTTTTCTGCGGAGAATATTCATTTTCTCCGCAGAAAACTGTTGTATTGAATTTGGATGTTCAGAAGCAATGAAGCAGGAATCCCCATAACTGATTCTATCTGTAAAGCCATTCCTGTGGATAGTTGTCTTTTCCCAGAAATTGTTTCATTTAAAGCTATCAATTCGATATTAGCTTTTCTGACAATTGCTCTACAGACAGTCCCGACGCAACAAGCTCGTCGTTTATCAGTTCTCCAACATGAGTGGGCACATAGGGAATGGCGTTTGAAAAATCATATGTAGCCATAATAAAGTACGATCATTAATTATCAACTCGAATATCATTATGAATATTGATATCGTTGTGTACATATCCTCTTTGTTCTAGTAAATCGAGACATTCGGTATATATAGTGCCACGATGTCTAGGGTCTTTTATTGTCACAACGACAACAACGTCTTGCGAAAGTACTTCTCCGTCTCTCTCCAAAGCTTGTACAGCTGCATCACGGTAGAGTCCAGTGAGTTTCAGTGCCCATTTTCTGTTTTCTCCCAATGCCTTTCTCCTGTTAGTGTCAGTCATCTTGGAAAGATCAACATAATACTTCTTGATAGGTTGATATTTATCTCCCTGTTCAATCAGCATACGTTCTTCTGCGAACTCCTTTTTGAAAGCTTTTGAGCTATAAATCGATGCATTGAGTACATTAACGGCATCTTTTGATGTTCTTGACTCATTGCGCATCATACCTTCGCCCAATTGAACATGTTCAACATGGTCATAAGTTTCCAATAGAACATCCACTTGACTTTGGCAATACTCACAACCTTGCCCCGCATTAATTACAGGATTCACAGCCATTGACAATGTAATTTCACCGATGAAATAACCGTTTTCAACCAAACTTTGTGGGTATGGAAAATCCAAAGAAACAATATTTGTTCCTTTCTGTAAAGTCTGATGAAAAACCATAGTGCACTCATCAGCATCGTTGTTAAGCATATCTGTAATAACAGATGGCAAACCGAACCCCATTTCCCTGCGAAGTTCTTCTGGCGTTTTCGATAAACCTACAGGGTAATCAGAGTTGTGAACAAGCAATGCTTTCAAAAGCAAGGGATTGCATTCACCTCCAATCATCTGATTAAGATTAGCAGCCAAAGCTGTAATTCGTGGAGTAGAAAAACTAGTTCCACTCCAGCGGCAAAACTGTCTTCCCCATTCTGAAAACAGGGACAGATGTGTATCCATATTGCCGCCATAGTGCACCAAATCTGGCTTTACTGCATTTTCAACACCAGGACCAATGCGAGAAAAAGGACTTCTGTCATTTTCTTTAGCATCATTATTGGTAGTTTTCTTATGAGCTATAGATCCTACAACGAGACTAAGCAAAGAATCGGCGCCATCAGTAATTCTTTGATTTTCTGCTCTTGGATCAACATTACCTGCAGATTTGCAAATCAAGATTCTGTTGTCTTTCTGCAAGCTGTCCAATGCGATGCCCAAGTCGGAATATCTGTCATTATCTATCGTTTTTGTTGTACCTTGCGAGAGATTCCAGATTTTTATATCTGGATGTTTAGCGATAGCATTTTGAATGTTGGCTACCAACTCGTTTTCGTATATTTGGGTTCTGTCTGTATTGACAATACAACTCTTTATTTTACAAGGTCCACATTTCGTCAAATCTTTATTTTCAAGAAAATCACCATAGTTGATGACACTTGCAACAGCAGTTCCATGACTTCTGTTTATGTCTTCATCTTCCAAATCAGCGATATTATCTTCATCATCAATCATCCAAGGACGCAGGTAATCATTATCGCCAACACCAGAATCCAACAAGCCTACCACAGGATATGTTGCGCCTTCCAATGGTGTCATCACTTCGATGCTGGAGTTGTCTTCGTCTGGGGCAGTTTCAAATTCTATTGTAGGCATTTTTCTAACCGCCAAGACACAATCCATGGATGCAATAGCCTGAAGTGCTTCCTCTGACACATGTTCCAAGGAAAACAAGCGTAAGCTACTAGCATAATTCAGCTCTTCTAATTCAACTCCAAATTCCTTGCATTTTATACTCAAAGCAATACGAGAACGATGATTGTACTCACTATTCAGATAATCAACCAACTGCAGTTTGAGACGGTCATTTTCTTGAATGCTATCATCAACAACAGCCTTGTATCGAGAAATGTTTTCTATTGCAGACAAACCAATCTTTTTGTCTTTCGGCAGATTGGCTGTATTTACCACCTTAAAACCTCGCTCCATTTTCTTCAAATCATTGGCGGTATCAATCTTTACCAAGATTTTACCTACCGAGGTGACTCCTAGGACATTTCGTTTAGAGTTTACATCCATCATTTTTCGCACTGCTGGACGATGAGATTTAGCTGTTGCTTTTTTGTTCAGTGTAATCTCTGTAAGCACAGGCATCGTTCTATTTGCATCAGAGAATAATTCTGAGAACAACTCCAATTGATCGTAAACCCTTTCTGCATTAACGGAAATAGCAGTATCATTAACCCACTTTGGTAATTCACTGCCACCACCAGCTTCCGTCAAGAAATTGTCTGTTTCTCCCCTAAAAGATACATTTTGTATAGGATATTCTTTTGCCATAATTCACTATTTTTTAGATAATACATTTCTGACCAATCTTGCACTAATATTTAGTTTTTGTACAATCTTGGCTTGACTAACTCCGTTTGTGTTAAGGAACATGATGAGTTTATCTTGTGCTTCGTCTTTTCCTTCGAACTCAAAGATAGTAACAAGTAAGTCCTCATATTCAATAGCTTTGCTTCCATTGATAACGCCCTTCACTTTTAGTTTGTTAAATATCGTAGAGATGTCAGAGGGAGACATTTTTTTTGTTAAGTCACAAACCGTTTTCATCTTTTGTCCATCCTCTACAAAAGGACAATTGAACCCAGATGTTAAGTCCAAAATTATTTTTTTTCTTGCTTCGTCATCAGGCATTCCGACTTCAATTTTTGTTGTGAAGCGTCTCCAAACGGCCTTATCTAACAATTCGGGATGGTTTGTTGCTGCAATCAGAACGCAAGAAGTTGGCATGGAGTCAATGTTTTGAAGCAAGCTGTTGATGACACGCTTCAGTTCTCCCAGCTCGTGATTGTCGTCACGTGCCTTGGCTATTGCATCAAATTCGTCAAGAAACAAGATGCATGGCATGCTACTAGCATAGCTGAATATTTTTCTTAAGTTCTTTGCTGTACTACCAAGAAGTGATGAAACAATTCCATCCAATCTTGCTACCACCAATGGTAAATTGGTGTTTTCACTGACATAGTGAGCTATAGAGGTCTTGCCACAACCAGGTGCTCCGTAAAGAAGCATGGACTTAGGCATATTAACCCCTGCCTGTTCCAGTTCGTCACTGTGCCTCACCAACTCAATGAATTCACCTACTTGCCTTCCGACATTATCAGAAAGGACAATATTGGTACGTGTTGAGTCTTCGGGAATTACTTCTACTATTTGCAATTTGCTGTCCGAATCTAAAGGTAACATACGCATGGCATCAGCTGTTGCAGAACTTCTTGTGTTAGAGTTTTGAATTTGCTCTTTGATGCAACGAGCTAATTGAATGTTGCCCTCGGCTTCAAGACGAGTAGCTAAACGATTGGAGTAACTTATGATTTTTCTCCTATCGTTATTCAATCCTCCTTCTATAATTCTTAATATATCTGATGACATATGGCTTGTTATACATGTTATTATTATTTTTTGAATACAAAAGTAATAAAATAAAATCCAATGCGGCAAACATATTGAAACATTAACTCATTTTTAACACAAAACGTACATAAAACCAAAATATCTGTACGAATACCTCTGTTTTATGTTATATTTCGTATTAAACAAGTACATATTACAAGATTTAAACAGATAAGGTATTCTATACTTAAAAACATCCGTCTAAGTATAAGGAAGAAATATGCGAAAACTAACAGAAGAAGCTGATTAAAGTATGATTGAGAGTATGATATATAATTATAATTTGAATATATCTTAAACTTTAATGGCTATACTTTACAAAATTCTTTTATGTCGGATTTTACTCTTTACTTTGCACTCGCAAC
>CAVGPK010000117.1:0-4820 GCA_963631155.1 bacterium
GTATTTAACTAATGTCATGCTAGCTTAACCAATGTCACACTTGTTTTTTCAAAAGAGATTTCTATAAGTGTTTTTGTATTTAAATACACACAAACAACTTCGCCATGTTATACCTCAAATTTTCTATTTTATAAAGTCGTTTCCGACTTTTTCTTAACAAGAAAATAAGTATTTTTATAAAAAGGTTGTTTCAACATAGAAGTATTCCAAAGTTGTAAAAACTCTTCATTTCTAAGCCGGCGGTTATATAAGACATTCTTACAATTTATTAAGTCTGACAGAGATTCCGCTAAAAACACATGTTCCTTGTCAAATCCGACTATCGGAACATAATGCAACCAATTCTTGTCCTTTTGCACCCGTATCATTACGATAATCGGATTCCCCTTTTGCAAATCCACTTTTAAAGAATTCAAATTGCCACGACAATATTTTACTTTCATTCCATAGCTTTGCAAAATATCATATACCCCTTTTGGATAAACATATCCGCTTTTCATTTTGTGAGTCATGACTGAATAAAGAGAACCGCCATCGACTTCCTTGTCAAAATGCCTTAGGACGTATGCTGTGGAAAAAGCAGAACATTGAAAACCCTTCTGCATATCTATTCTGTTTTCCTTCGTTATGACAAATTGCTCCGTATGGCATCCTATAGAAAATCGAAATGATAATTTCCCAAGTAAAATTATATCCACAATATTTGTAATTATCAGATAGTTCATAAGTATTATCAACAATAAACTTGCAACAATCCCCACCACAATCTTCTCCTTACCTGTACTTACATGTTCTAAATTTTCCCTCAATCCAGAAAGTTGCCTCTATTGTATGGAATTTCAGCAACCGAAACTTCGGATCATCGATTCCTTTGCTGAAAAAGCGACGATCAGACTCCTTCCATACAGCTTCCTGAAGTTCTCGTTCCTCAACAAAATTTACATTTCCAATCAAAGTCACACTGTCTCCACCAGAAAAATAGCAAACACTTGCTTTGGAATTTTGCTCAAAATGAGTTGCTTTACCATTTAATTTAGAGCGTTTTGATGTAATAAAATAAATATCTGAAAAACCTTCATTTCTTGCTTTAGTCAGTAAACAGGTTCGTGGATAACCATTTTCATTGATTGATGTCAATGTAGCAATATTCGCATTATCCAGCAACTTCTCCGCCTTAGTTTCTATTTCCGCAATTCTTTCTTTTTGAATTTCACTTGCTGTGTTTGCCATTTGCCTACCTCCAAACTATTTCCTACACTTTGTTGCAATCAATGTCCTGATATCCGCAAGTTGTTCTTTGGCAGTCACCCGATAGTGAATCCAACCACCATCATTGCAAGGGTACTTGTTGTCGATATACTCTTTTGCATATTCATCAAGTTTTTCATATACTGACAAAAACTGTTTATCAGATAGTCGAATCATAACTGTAAAAGCACCGCTTTCCGGAAATACATTACATATAAGCTTTCCTTTTCTCTTGTGAGAAATACCCCATCCGTAGTTGTTTCCATAGGGAAAGACAATTGCTTGTACCATAGAATCCATATTTGAAATCCATTCGTTCAATTCAGTAAACATTGTCGACATTACCCCGCAATAAGATGCCATTTGCTCAGCGGTCGGCTTCTCTATTTTGTTCAACATTCTTTCATACATGACCTTCTCCTCCTAATTTTGTGCTAAGTGAATCTTTTTCTTAATCCGCAAGCTTGCCTCAATATGCATAATCCAATGCCTTGAAAAGGGCATCTGAATCAGTCCTCGAATATTTTTTCCACACCAATAATCAATCAGCCAGCTTGCGTTTTCATCGGCACTGACAACCTGCAATGCTAGCAATCTTTCCTTATCTTCCTCGCCAAATTTCTTTTCTAAATCCTGATAAGACAACTTTCCAATCAGCTCTTCTGTACTCGATTTAACGTCAGCAGCATATTGATATAATGTTTCCAAATCTAATTGCTTTGAAAATTCTACAATCTGCAATCCGATCAACTCATTACCAGTTGTAAGAATCGGCGAATGGATACGCTCTTGATAATTTCCTGCAAAAAACACTTGTTTATCCTTGCCTATCAGAGTATGTGCAACAATATCCTCAATTCGAAAAATATGCCATATCGAATAGGCTATGGTTTTACTATGATAACCATCTGCGTTTAAAAACGGAATTGCACTAAATTCTTCACAATTTAGTTCCTTTTTCATATCCAGTAACTCCATAAAAAGGGAGTTGCGTAAGGACAAGAGTGTACCCAGTCCTTCAGAAAATGTTGTTTCCTTTTTTAACTGTTCCTGCATAGTTTTGTTTAATTTAGACCACTCTTTATTCATAAGTTTATTTTTCACTTCTTTCCCAAAATCATCTCTATTCTTTTGCATTTTTCAAAAGACTTAAAAATAGTTCTGTAAGCATCTCTTGAATATCGGCCTTTTCAAACTTGCAAGTCTTTGTGGCACACAAGCAGGCAATGCCATGTGTATATATCCATAAGTGTCGATATATTTGTTCCGCTAATTTTTCCTCTATTGAAAAATCTGACATAATGGAATGCAAAATCCTGTCATAACTTTCATCCAGCAATGGTAACGCATTTTTGACGGAAGGAACGGTTTCGCCTTCATTCATAAACAGCAGTTGAAACACCTTCGGTTCATTAAGAGCAAACAAAACATACTGCTCCCCTACTCCACGGAATGGTATATCCTGAGAAAGTCCTTTGTCCACATAGCTTTTATACAATTCCTTCGCAGATTCAATCATCGCTTCCTGAACCTCTTCCATGCTGGAAAATACCGTAAAGATTGGACATGCGGAACTGCCCAGTTTCTTACCAAGATTTCTTGATGTTAGAGCTTCAAAACCTTCTTCCCTATAAATCTGCAGTGCTGCATCCACAATTTCTTTTTTCGTAAATTTTGCTTTTGGTGGCATCTCATCTTCTCCTTTTAGAACGTGTGTTCTATATCATTTGTTCTATATCGTTTGTTCTAAATTATCATTTTTTTGCGTAAGAGTCAAGAAAAACCCTTGCAAGATAGTATTTAACTAATGTCATGCTTGGTATCAAGTGCATCACATTTGATTTTGATAAGATTGAATGAGAACTAAAAAAGGTAAGTCTTCTCAACTTACCCTATTATTTACAAATGGTGCGCTAAGCAGAAGTCGAATCCGCAACCCCTTGGTTCGTAGCCAAGTACTCTATCCAGTTGAGCTATTAGCGCGTGCACTATAATATATAAAATTTTGCGACATTTTTCAAGTCTTTAGGGAACATTAAATTTAGTATAAAAAATATTCCTTCATATATAAAATATCACTGATGAAAAAAGTTAGATGTCAACCTTACTAAATCGCTTTTGAGATAATTTAATTGTCAACAAATTTAATAGAATAAAAATAACAAAAGATGATAATGTAAATATTAATTGAATATACCAATTTTCACTCGTCACATTATTGAAATATTCACCCATTTTTGGAATATAGATTAGTGCGCTACCAAAAAATGAACTAACACATGCTCCTACAATCATTGCAACAAAAAATGGGGCAGTAAACTTATCAGGATTTTTATACCACCATGGACAAAAAATAATATTGTAAATACCAAATGTTAGAAAATACACTCCAATAATCGCAATGTTAGGATTCATGCTAGTAATATTATTTGTATAAATACTTCCATCATCATTTTTAAACACCCCATTTTTCATTAAAAAATAGCTTAAAAAAATAAATATTCCTGCAATTAAAACAAAAACAACTTCAAGCGAAGCAAAAAATAAAACTTTACCTTTAACAACATCATCTCTTTTTATAGGCAATGAGGCTGTATAAAAAATATCATTTGCATCTTTACCATTAACAATTAATGTTGAAACACAACTCATTAAAAAGATTGGTAGAACACTTAAAGGATATTGCGGGATAATTGCAAATAATCCAAAAAATAAGAAAATCCATGTTTGAGGATTCATGCATAAACGCCATTCTTTATACAATAAATTTTTCATTGTTTTACTCCTCTCTCCAAGAAAATCATAACATCCTCGATTGATGGGGTCACAACTGAAAATTCATTGAATTTATCTTTATTTTCAACCTTTGACAAGAATTCAAACTTGTTGTTATTTTCTCTATACCCAATAGTTATATCCTTGTTTGCTTTATCAAATTTTTTTGAATCACCCTTAACTAAGATATATTTGTCAACAAAATCATCTAACGTTGAACTATCAATAATTTCGCCATTTCTAATATATGTAATGTAATTTGCACATCTTTCAAGATCACTAACAATTTGAGTTGAAAAAAGAATAGAAACACCTTCATTTTCAACTAAATTCAAAAATATCTCCAAAATCTCATCACGAGATATAGGATCAAGTCCACTAGTTGGCTCATCAAGAATTAATAAATTTGCTTTATGCGACAATGCCAAAGCAAGATTAATTTTTACTTTCATACCTTGCGAAAGATCTTTAATTTTCTTTTTCTCATCAATACCAAATAACGTTAAATATTTTTTGAATAAATCTTCATCCCAATTTTTATAAAATCTTTTAGTAACATCTTTTAAAGTTTTAACTGTAACAAAACGATACGCATTAATTCCACCTAAAATAAAAGCAATATTTTGTTTATTTTCTTCTTCATTTTCTTTAAATTCTTTGCCATTTATTTTAATCGAACCCGTAAATGTTATTAAATTTAAAATGGCTTTTAATGTTGTAGACTTTCCGGCACCATTCCTACCAACAAAACCCATAATTTTACCTTTTTCCAACAAAAAAGAAACATTCTTAAGTTC
>CAVGPK010000118.1:0-4674 GCA_963631155.1 bacterium
GTTACACAAAATACTGTCATAGTGACTTGAACCAAAAATAAGCTACTAAGACAAATTCTTTAAAAAAATCTAAATTATTCCAACTGGAATATTATTATTCGATAAAAGAATATAATTATTCACTTTGGAATAATTATATTCATATTTAATAATTTTTACTCATTTAATACTTAGAAAATCAAGCTTATATGGTATACTATAAACGTAGATTGGGGTTAATGTTATGAATGAAATCATAGTACATATTTTGTTGTTTGTATGTTCGATAATTGGTGCGTTATATCTTATAAAACTATATGAGATAAATGAAGAAAAGAAGAGAAAAGAGAGAGAACTTTATAAAGGATATGAATCTTCTATAAAAAAGCCAATCATTTTCAAACATGATCTATTCGTTAACTGGATCTATGAGGCAAAAGAGGCAGAAGCTAAGAAAAAATGGTTGGAAAAACAAAAAGAAAAAGAGAAGGAAGGTTCTGATAATGCCAAATGTTAGTATTTATGCAGAAAAATTTGATGTTGGATTAAAGATAGCGTGTGCATTAGCAGGCGAATTACACTATGGTGATAAAGTTATAACTAATGCTAATGCTGAAGCTTATAAAGACACGCTGACTGATTATAAAAGAGATGGATTTATTCATTTTATATCAAAAAAAGGTGTTCCTTTTTATGTTACTTGGGGGTTTGGTCATATGTTTGAATTGTATTCACCAAATGACTATAACAAGGAAGATCGCTTTTGGAATAGAGAACTACCATTAATACCACAAGAGTTTAAATTGAAGGTGGTGGAAGGGTATGATAGAACAACTCATCAACCTACATATAAGCCTGATCCACGTACAGAAAGACAATTAAAAATCATTAAAAGCATATTTGATAAAACAGATATTATATATCTAGCAACTGATGATGATAGAGAAGGACAATTGATTGGTACTTATTTGTTTGAGGGATTAAATGTTCATAAACCAACAAGAAGAGTTAAGATACAATCAATGACTGCTGCGGGCCTTAAGGATGCTTTTCTTCATTCTGTAGATAACACTACAATGAACAGAGTGGAAGATGCTGGGAGATGCAGAAGTATTGCAGATTGGCTCGTAGGTATGAACATGTCTCCAATAAACTCTATCGTTTATGGTGATTATGCACCTAATATCAAGACACTTTCAACAGGTAGAGTTATGACAACAGTATTAGCGATGATTTGTCATAGAGAACAAGCAATTAGAAACTTTAAAGTTAGTCCTTTTTGGTATCTTGAAGGTACCTTTACTACCGCAAATGGTGAAACATATACGGGAAAGCATACAGAAAAACAGATAAAAGATAAGGAAAAGGCAAAAGAACTAATGACGAAGGTAAATGGAAAGACTGCCATTATAACTTCTTATAAGTCAGAACCAGTAAACAAGGCAGTTCCACTCCTTTATAACATCACAGCATTACAAGTAGATGCAAACAATATATATGGTATGAAAGCTGATGAAGTGTTAAATGTAGTGCAATCATTATATGATATGGGACTTGTAACATATCCTAGAGGTGATTCAAGACATTTGACAGAGGATATGTATGGACAAGTTGATGATGTTCTTGAATCATTAGCTAAATTCTCGCCGAAATATGCTAGATGGGTGGATCAAGCACCACCAAAAGGAAGAAGAAATTATACAAAAAGACACTTTGATAATTCAAAAGTAGAATCCCATTACGCTATTATTCCTACTGCAATTGTTGCAGATATAAATAAGTTGAGTGTAAATCAGAAGAAGATTTATGATCTAATCGCTAGATCGTTGCTGAGAGTGGCTTTTTCATCTGCAAAGTGTGAGAGAACTACGATTACAACTACTGTTGAAGGTGAAGATTTTAAATCATCTGGAACAATTATCACTGATCCACAATGGATGATTGTAGAGCAACACAAGAAAAAAGCAGATGAAGTTATTCTTCCTGTAGTGAAAAAAGGTGATGAGGTAACTGCTGCAATCACACTAAAGGAAGGTAAAACAAAACCGCCAGCAAGATATACAGATGCATCTTTACTTATTGCTATGCAATCTGCTTCAAAGGAAATTGATGATGAAAAGCTTAAAAATGCATTAGAAGAAAAGAATGAAGGTGGTATTGGTAGACCGTCAACTCGTGCTGAAATCATAAATAAAATAATGAAGAAATATTGTTACCGTAAAGATAAATCAATTATTCCTTATGATGATGCAATGACATTCATTGATGTTCTAAAGGTAGATGAACTAAAATCTCCAGAAATGACTGCTCAATGGGAATTAAAACTTGATATGATTGAAAAAGGTCAATTAACAAAAGAACAATTTCTAGTTGAAATAGAAGATGCTATTAAAAACTGGGTGGATATTGTGAAAAATGATGTGCCAACGATACCGAAACCAGAAAATCCTAATAAACCAAGTAGATCAGTTGATGGCATTATTAAAAAGAAACCTGAAATAATTGATACTAAATGTCCTGTTTGTGGTGGAACAATCAAAAAAGGGAATAAGAAATATTTCTGTGAAAATTGGAAATTGAAAGATTGCAAGTTTGGTATATGGTTTAACATGTATGGCGCAACGATTACAGAAGAGCAAGTCCAAAAGATATGCAATGAAGGAAAAAGTGATGAACTGATATTTGCATCTAAAAATGGCAAGAAATATAAAGGGTATGTTAAATTGAATATTGATGGTTCAGTAATCGTTGAGCGTGCTAATCAAAGCTATTCCAATATGACAATTGATCTAAGCCAGTTTGGACTTTGATTGAGAAAATATATGATAAATAAGCTTAATTTGTGGTGTAATATTGCACCACATTTTATTTTTATTTCATATGTTTATATGGTATACTATAATCATGATAAACATTAGTCAAAGCAAACAGAACAAAGATGATATTGTACTCTCGTTTAAATACTCAGAGTATTTTGTTAATGCTATAAAAAAACTACCTTGGAGAAGGTACTCTCCAGACGATAATAGTTGGACTATTCATAAAAATGAATTGAAATTGCTTGCTAAAGAGATTGGTAAATACAATTTTATGTATGAATCTGAAGCACTAGCAATGCAGTTTGAAGCAAGATTACGGCAACAAAAAATAAATGATACAAAAAAAAGACTAAAGAATATCCAATTGAATGAGCCTTTTCAATTCAAAACAAAGCCATTGCCTCATCAAATTGAAGCTTTCAATAGAGGAATTCAATCAAATAATCTATTGATTGGTGATGATATGGGACTTGGAAAAACGATGGAATCCCTAAATATTGCTTGTTACAGAAAAGAAAAGGGACAAGTTCAAAAGTGTCTGATTGTCTGTGGCGTCAATGCAACCAAATACAATTGGAAAGAAGAAATCGAAAAACACACGTTTGAACAATGCGTTGTTTTTGATCAATCGACATCAAAAGCAAAGGTTAAAGCTATTAATAAATGGAAAGAAAATGATGTTTTCTTTGGAATTATTAATATTGAATCTCTAAGACCAAAGAAAGTATCGCAAAAATCAATCAATGCTTTTATTTCTGGTAATATTCTTTTAGAAATGCTGCCATGCAGTGAAATCGTTGAATCACTATCATTTGTTGATATGGTGATTGCTGATGAAATCCACAGAATGAAAAACGCTACTAGTAAGCAGGGCCTAGCATTACAGCAACTATCTGCACCTTATAGGATAGGACTTTCTGGTACTCCTTTAACAAATCATGTGGAAGATCTATGGAATATAATGCTATGGCTTGGAAAAGTAAAATATAACTATTGGTATTTCCGTAGTGAATATTGTGTAATGGGTGGTTATAAAGAAAGAGAAGTTGTTGGCTATAAAAATTTGGAGCAATTATCAGCTGATATTAATTCAATCATGTTAAGGCGAAGAAAAGAAGAGGTGTTAAACCTTCCAGATAAGGTATATATCAATGAATACGTTGAATTAAAGCCTGAAACGATGGATCTTTACGAAGAGGTTAAGCAAGGAATTGTAGAAAAATTGCAACGAGATGGCGATGTAAAGATCATTACGTTAAAAAATGCACTTACAAGTATGCTTAGATTACGTCAAATTACAGAAGGAATTGAAGCAATTGAAGGAAATGTAAATTACATGAAAGACAATCCAAAGTTGGAGCGTATTAAACAATTGCTAGAAGATGAGATTATTCCTAATGGAAAAAAAGCAATCATATTTACTTGTTGGAAAACGACTGCCGAAATGTATCAAGACGCACTTTCTGAGTATTCTCCAGCGTTTATTACAGGTAGTGTTCCTAGTGAAAAAAGGCAAGAAGAGGTTAATCGTTTTCAAAATGATGGCTCATGTAAAATCGCTATTGGAACAATCGGTGCTATGGGTACAGGATACACTATGACAGCAGGCGAATATGTTTTCTTTGTAGATAAATATTGGAATGAAACAGATAACCAACAAGCAGAGGATCGTGCTTATCGAATTGGTGTAAAAGGAAATGTAACCATTATTAGCATGATTGCAAAGAATACGATTGATGAAAAGATAGAGAAACTATTAAAAGAAAAAGCAACATTGTTCAACATGATAGTAGATGGTAGTTCCTCTACTGGTAAAGAAACAAAAGATATCGTTGCTGAGTTGTTAGGAAGGTAGGAATATATGGCAAAAAGAGTA
>CAVGPK010000119.1:0-4642 GCA_963631155.1 bacterium
TCCGATAATTCTTCACAACTAAAAATCGATAATAATCTTAAAAAGTGACAGAAATCTTTAGCTGCCTGAGTAACACTTAATGAACCATTATTTGTCAAATATTGAAATAAAGTGTCATTTTCTTTTTCTTGTGTTTCAATAAAAAATTGAACAAATCGACAAAAAGTATGTGATTTTAATAAAACCTCACGATTTTTTGGATACGCCAAGTTATAGTTAATAATAACCTGATTATTTGATATTTCGAATTTATTTTGCATGACAATACACACTCCTTTTAACTAATTGACATAATACATGAAAATTTTTGAAAAGTAAATGAAAACAAACTATTTTTGTCTACAATTTTAATACAAGCGTTTACAGCTCAAATACTTTATCAATATAAGATTCAATTTCTTCAACTAGAATTTCGCTTTTTTCACCCGTATTACGATTTACCCATTCTAATTTGCCATCAGTAACACCACGCCCAACAGTAACTCTAAATGGAATACCAATTAATTCCATATCTTTAAATTTAACGCCTGGTCTATCATTACGATCATCAAATATAACATCATATTTTTTAGATTGGCAATATTCATAAATTTTATTTGCGATTTCCATTTGTTTTTCATCTTTAACAGAAATAGGAACAATAGCTAAACGATAAGGGGCAATTTCAACTGGCCACTTAATACCAAAATCATCATGATGTTGATCGGCAACGGCTGCCATACAACGTTCTAATCCAATACCATAACTTCCCATCCATACAGGTTGAAGTTGATTATTTTCATCCGTGTAATAAAGATTCATACTCTTCGAATATTTTGTTCCCAATTTAAATAAGTTTCCAACTTCAATTCCATGTTGGAACGTAAGTTTTTTATGACAACAAGGACACACATCTCCTTCTTTTACTTGAGATAGATCAGCTATTTTTTCTGGTTTGAAATCTTTACAATTACAATTCACAATATGATGATCAGTTTTATTTGCACCTACAATAAAATTTTTCATATGTAAAATTTGACGATCCATATAAACAGGACAATCAATTCCCACAGGTCCAGCAAAACCTACTTTTGCGTGAGTTACCTTTTCAACATCGTCAAAACTTGCTAGTTCAATTTCATTACCACCAACTAATTTCAATGCTTTTGTTTCATTCAATTCACGATCACCAGGTAAACAGAAAGCAACAATTTTACCATCAATGTTATAAATCAAGGTTTTTACAAAATCAGATGCTGATTTATTTAAAAAAGACGCAATTTCATCGATTGTTTTCGCATTTGGTGTCTCACAAATCTCCATCTCTTTTTCTTCATCTTCACTATCTTTTAATAGATCGACTACTTCTGTAATTTCTAAGTTACTTGAAAAATCACAAGACTCACACCCAACAACGACATCTTCACCAATACTTGATAAAGCTTGATACTCTTCCGATAAAAGTCCACCCATAGCACCTGTGTCTGCTTTAACAATTTTATATTCCAATCCTAAACGGTCCATAATTCGACAATAAGCATCATACATTTTTTGATACGCTTCGTCTAATCCTTGTTCATCAATATCAAAAGTATAAGCATCTTTCATAATGAACTCACGAACACGAATTAGCCCATATCTTGGTCTTGTTTCATCACGGTATTTTGTTTGAATTTGATACAAATTATACGGAAAGTCTTTATATGATTTTCCATCCATCGAACTAGCAACTGCAAATAATTCTTCATGTGTTGGACCCAAAACATAACGTTTATTATATCGATCACTTAAAGTAAACATATTTGATCCAAACGCTTCCCTTCTTCCAGATTGAACATATACATCTTCTGGAATTAAAGCAGGCATCAATAATTCTTGTGCACCTTTCGCATCCATTTCTTCACGAATAATATTTTCAACTTTTGATAAAACTTTCTTCCCCATTGGCATAATCATATAAATACCATTAGAGCATTTTTTAATCATTCCTGCTCGCACTAATAAATTGCTAGAAACACTATCTTCATCTTTTGCATTTTCTCTTAATGTATAAAAAAAGCTTTGACTTAACTTCATAATTTTCTCCTATCTAATTTTACGAATCATTGCATCTTTTTCGATTGGTCCATTCCATACTGTTTTTACAACCTGCATTGGCTTATTACAAACGTCCAATATATTTTCCTCCATATCATATACCGTTCCAACATGAATAATCGTACTACGAATGTGAGGACCAAATATTTCGAGATCATGATTTGGTACAAAATGATTTTTAACTTGTAACGTCGCTACATTTGTATTCTTATCATAATCTAATACAATAGCAACATATTCTTGAGTTACTGTTTCATCATGATCTTGATACAATTGTACTTTATATCCAGGTAATCCCTCATAAAATCCCGGTCCTGTCGGTCGATTTTCCGCTTTAGAAATTTCCTTTTTAACATACTCTAATAAGGATGTACTAGCCGATCCAGATTCATAAATAGAATCAATCAACATACGATAACTAGACACAACAGTAGCTAAATAATAAGCCGACTTCATTCTTCCTTCTATTTTCAAGGAAGATACACCCATTTTTATAAATGATTCAATATAATCAACAGCTTGCAAATCCCTACTACTCATTGAAAAAAGATTATTTGAATCACTTAATTCAACATCATCATCCATTAAATGATATTTCCAACGACAACTTTGAGCACATCCTCCACGATTCGCATCACGTAACGTCATATGATTACTTAGTACACACCTTCCTGAAAAGGATATACACATACCACCATGTATGAAGACTTCAATTGGTAATATATTATTTTTACAAATAGATTCTATATCCGAAAGCCCACATTCTCTACCTAAAACAACTCGATCCATTCCCTTTTGTTTCCAAAAAGAAACAGCACTTGAATTAGTTGATGAATGCTGAGTAGAAACATGTACTTCAAATTTACATCCTAACTTTTTAGCTAGCATCATAATATTTGGACTGGCAACAATAATCGCATGAACTCCGATTGAATCTAATGATTTTAAATACTCTTCGATTCCTTCTAAATCCGATTCATGTGGCAACATATTCACAGTTACATGAACATGTGCTCCATGGTCATTCGCAAAATTTACCAATTCATGTATTTCTTCAATAGAAAAATTACTTGCTCTTGATCGTAAGGAAAATTGTTTTCCACCAATATAAACAGCGTCCGCTCCATATAAAATTGCAATTTTAGCTTTTTCTAAATTTCCCGCAGGAGCCAATAATTCTATTTTTTTCATTATTAGTCCTCCTTCTTCTTAATCGTTTCCTGATAATACCATCTATCACTAGACTCATCATCTTCAATTAGTGTTCCATATAAAGCAAGTTGATATAAATTTAGAATCTCGCAAGTCCATTCGTCATCGAAAAATATAGAGTCAATACGAAATCTTGAAATTTTAGCATCAATCATATCTTGAATTTGATTTAAACTTTGAATTGGATATTCACTAAATATGTGTGTACCCGCTTCATCTTCAAGTATAGGCATTCTTTCATTTCGAGTTTGTTCTATCAAATCATATCGTTTATATGGATCCACATTATCTTTTTGAATTGCTGATAGATAGTTTGTAACCAAAGGACGTCTTGAATAAAGAATAGAAAAATATCCGTGAATAAGTATTTCTACATTATTGTTAACTTTAGCGATACTTAAAATTTCTTCTAAGCTTAACTCATGAGCCAATGATACAGATTGAATTCCCAAGTCTAAATAAAAATTCACATCATTACTACTTGTAACTAAAGTTTCTGGTTGATAAATGAGTTTATCTTCAATTCCAATTTCTTTCGCTTCAAAGAAAATACCTTCATCCGCATAATAAATGCCATCTATATTTAGTTCTTTAAATGTTAATAAAAGTCGACGAATATCGGCTAAATCCTCATCCATAATCATGCGCAATAAATTTATATATAATTTTAATCCTAATCGATTACACTTATCTTTCCATAGATAAAGTTCATTTTCTTGAACACAAACACTAGAGCGAATCGAATATTTTTCAATACCAATCACAATAGCATCTGCACCAGCATTTTTTAAATTTTCAAGTGAATCAATTGAATGAATTGTTGTTATAAACATAATATCTCCTAACATTACACCTTAAATATATTATCATAAAAAAAGAGTATACGAAAGTATACTCCTAGTTATAAACATCTAAACAATTCAATCAATTCACTTGCTTTAAATACTTCAAAATCAGCTGCGTCACCACTCTTTTGATGGTGACGATTAAAATGAATCGTTTTCATTCCAACTTTTTTTGCGCCCTCCATATCATTTATATAATTATCCCCAATATAATACCAATCAAAACATGGTTGATTCATTCTTTTAAAACATTCTAAAAATGCTTTTGGATTCGGTTTAGCATAACCAATCTCTTCAGAAGTAAATATATGATTTTCGGGCACATAATTAAATACTTTTAATGTTTCTAATTTATTTCTTTGATGTTCGTTTTTTCCATTTGTTAAGATAGCAAGCTCATCATGCGTACTCGAAAAATATTCTAATAATTCATCATCCATCGAAATATGTTTTTGATAATATCGATATCGTTTTTGAAATTCTACAGCCCCATGATGATTAATAGGAAT
>CAVGPK010000120.1:0-4606 GCA_963631155.1 bacterium
GGCACTGTAAGGGACTTTCACCCTCAAGTTGTTGCCCATGCTGGGCACACCAAAAAGGGGCTGTAAAAAAAGTCCCTTTAATTTATCTACACGCAATTATGGTAACTTGTAAAAGTAATTTCCATTTCTAAAAGTAAATTCCATGTGTAAGAGAAACGTCCATATTATGGGCGTTTTTTTTAGAATTATATTGAAAATTTAATCAATTTAGTGTAATATTAAAGTATAGATGACAAAAAGCGAACACAACTAATAGACCTAAAGTAAGTTAATTTTTTTTGTGTAAGATTAACTTCCAGTGGTTTGTTGAATTTAACTATTCACTTAGTTGTAATGTTCCTGGTCTCTAGAGTTAAGTGTTTATTTTATTTTTAGAAGATATGGTTTTAAAGTGACCATATCTTTTTCTATCTTTTGTACATTTAATTTGTCTAATATTTCAGAGCCATAAAAGAAGCAAAATGCCTCATAGGGAGTCTTTCCACCCAAGGCTTGTCTAGGTGTAGAGTTAATATGTGAAAACATTAAATCAATATCTTCTTGTGTTAATTTAGATAATTTCTTTCCATTAGGTAAGATGTTTCTAACATAATTGTGATTGTTTTCAACATGAGGTTTTTGACTAGGAGTTTGGGGATCACAGTAAAAAATGTTAGTTCTAAACTCACCAGTTTCAAAATTAACTTCAAATAACTTAGATATTTCAAATTCTGACCCTCTATCTGTTAATATTAAAGAGAATAGTTTTCTATAGTCATCACCAAGTAATTCTTGAAGTTGATCGAGTGTGGCAGCCATTGAAGCAGAAGTTTTTTCTTTATGTAAAAATCCAATCATTAGTCCTGTGTTTTGAAACAAGAAGGTCTGTATAAAAGGACCTTCGCTTTGGTTATATACAGTATCCATTTCAGTTGTGTTTAGAGTTGGGTTCGTTTGAACAAAATTCAAGTAATCTTCATATTTGTGTTTTTCATAATTAGCAGGTTCTTTTCTAGGCTTTGTCTTTTTTTGGGGTTTCATTGAAACTTGCCTTCTTAGAGAAAATCTGTCAATGCCGTAGTCTTTAAATATGTCTCCTTCAATATATGAATAGAGTGTTTTAGGAACAATACCTATTTCAGGATGATTGTTCAGTATTTGATATACGGAATGACCTTTTTTAAGTAGTGGTTTGATTATTGTTGCAATTCTGTTCATTTCACTTGTGGTCAAATTAACACCTTCTCTAGAATCTCTTAACGTGTATAGATAAGATTCATGAGCTTGTTTAGCACGATAAAAATATTTATCTAAATGACATTTGTTGATATTAGGGCAAAGATTGCAAACACCAATAAGTCTATCTCTTCTAGCACAAACGATTTCTTCATATTTTTCACATTCTTTGAAACATTTACCACACTCTTTTAAATGTTTACAAATTGATTTGTGATTAAAGGCATTTCTAGGTTTTATCTTTCGTCTATTTTTAATTTCTTTTCCTATGGTACTAGGATCTTTACCAACAATTTCAGCTATTTTTCTTTTTGATAGTCCAGCTTCCAATCCAATTTGAATTTGTTCTCTTTGTTCTAATGTTAAATGAATATTTTTCATAATTACCTCCCAGCCTCTAGAGACCAGAAACACTACATTTGTATTATACCACATGGAATTAAATCTTACATTAGTTCTTAGTGTAAGAGTAAATTCCATCCTTATTATGGTTAAATGGAATTTACTTTGTTAAGTTACGTACACGCAATTATTCATAGGTGCACAATTCTTATCTTGTTTTTTACGAAAGTTAGGTATATAATAACACATATTTATTTAGGAGGGATTCACATGAAAAGAATATCAATATCCGAATTATACAAGGATCCAAGTAAATTTGAAAACCAAGAAGTATACATCGCAGGATGGGTTAAAACAACCAGAGGTTCTAAAACATTTGGATTTATAGAATTAAACGATGGTTCATTTTTCAAAAATGTACAAGTTGTTTACGAAGACAAATTAGATAATTTTGAAGAACTAACAAAACTAACAATCAGCTCTTCACTTAGAGTTACAGGAACTCTTGTGCTTACACCAGAAGCAAAACAACCTTTTGAAATAAAAGCAACAAACATTCAAATCGAATGCTTATCACCTGTTACTTACCCACTTCAAAAGAAAGGACATACAGTTGAATTTCTAAGAGAATATGCTTATTTAAGACCAAGAACAAACCTATTCAATGCTGTATTTAGAGTTAGAAGCATGGCAGCTCGTGCAATCCATAACTATTTCCAAGAAAGAGGTTATGTATATGTACATACCCCACTTATAACAGCAAACGATGGCGAAGGTGCCGGAGAAATGTTCCAAGTAACTACACTTGACTTAGACAGAATCGCTAAATCAGGAAAAGTAGAATACGACAAAGACTTCTTCGGAAAACACGTCGGACTAACAGTTACAGGTCAATTAGAAGGCGAAACATTTGCTATGGCCTATGGTAAAATCTACACATTCGGTCCTACATTCAGAGCAGAAAATTCAAATACAAAAACACACGCATCAGAATTTTGGATGATCGAACCAGAAATTGCATTCTGCGATTTAGATGAACTAATGGACGTTGAAGAAGATATGCTTAAATACATCGTTAAATACGTACTAGACAACCTACCAGAAGAAATGGAATTCTTAAACAAATTCGTTGCACCTGGACTTTTAGACAAACTAAACAAACTACTAAACAGCAAATTTACAAGAATAACACATGAAGATGTAATTACAATCTTAAAAGAAGCAAACGTTGAATGGGAATTCAAACCAGAATACGGCGAAGATATCGCTAAAGAACATGAAAAATACATTACAGAACACTTTAATGGTCCAGTATTCATCACAAACTGGCCTAAAGATATAAAAGCATTTTATATGAAACAAAATCCAGACGTAAAAACAGTTGCAGCCGTTGACCTAGAAGTTCCTGGCGCTGGTGAACTTATGGGCGGAAGCCAAAGAGAAGAAGATTACGACAAACTATTAAATCGTATGAACGAACTTGGAATGTCTACAAAAGGATTAGAATGGTACCTAGAGCTTAGAAAATACGGAAGCTGCGTACACTCTGGTTTCGGTATGGGATTTGAAAGATTGCTTATATACCTAACAGGTGTAGAAAATATAAGAGATGTTATCCCTTACCCAAGAACACCTAAGAACTGTGACTTCTAGAAAATATTTTATGTTTGACTGATATAAAAAAACTGGATATAATTTTGAGACTCTGGACATTTGGATAATACTTTTAGTAGCAATTTTTGTCAAGGTGGAGATGGCTCAGCCATACTACCTTGACAAACCTTGCGGATAAAAGTTTTATCCAAATGTCCAGAGTCTCAAAATTATATCCAGTTTTTCTTCCTCACTCGCTATCAGTATATACAAACATAAATTCATCATACCCTTTGCCAAATTTGTCAGACATATAATTAATCCAAGACTGCTTATCAGCTTCCGATACAAAGCATTCACAAGGCAAACTAAACTTAAAATCATATGCCGTAAAAACAATCACATTCTTATTTATTGGTTCAATAGATAAAGAATCTGCCCAAAAAGGATTTCGCTTAAAACTAAATGGCTTTCTAATTATAAAATCAATACCATATGTCGAATTAATCTTAGACTTAGTAATCCTACCGCACTTCAAATTAAACTCCTTCTCAACAAAATCTCTCACATCTTTACAAGTAAGCTTTGAAGCATACTTCGTAGAAATCCCAGTATCCCAAAACATCCTAGCTTCGGACTCGTCATTTCTCATGGCGTTCCTCCTCCTTTCTCTAATCACCAAAATATTGATAATCCCACTTGCCCACTCATAACCACGGAACTAATTATATGAAAAATATTAAATAATGTCAATCAAATTGTTGAAATGTTATGTAAATTATGCTATGCTGTGTAACGTAGTCTTGTGTTTATATTCTGCAAGGAGGGTATTTTGTATGTTTAACAATCAGATTGACCTCTCGCATCTTACCCATGAGGAACTCCTTAGCCTTGTGACTCTGAAATTCAATCCCGAACAGCTCACTCGAGATGATTGTGAGAACCTTTCTCACATCTACATTGATTTTTCCGATGTTTCGGAGATGGACTTGCTGAATGCTGTTATTTCCAGCAGCTTTGATACCATTAGTGATGATTCGGAATCGTTCGAAGAAGAATTGGTAGATAACCATCTGTTCGATAATGTTCCCGAAATCAATTGCGAAAAGGATCGGTCGAAGCGCCGGATTAATCGCAAGATGCGTCGTAAGCATCATCCTATTGAAACTAATCCCTTCAAGATTGGCTGGCTTTGGTGCAAGCTTATGAATAAATCCGAATTTCCCGTTTATATGTATGCCTCGCCTGAACGTGATGCCCAAAAAGACTTTGAAGATCAGATGAGTCTCTTGTACGAATAAGAGATTTTATAAAAACCAGGTTTGCCAATTGACAAACCTGGTTTTTTCTCTAATCAGAAGCTAATATAAGTTCTTTACGATTTATATCAAAATCTTCTATTTTTTTCACATATAAATCAATAGCTTCCACCAAACTATTCGGATTTACATTATTC
>CAVGPK010000121.1:0-2516 GCA_963631155.1 bacterium
GTTTAGACGGTAATAAAGAAGCAACAGATACAAATAGAAAATTTATAAATGAAGAACTGAGCGTATTTGATGTTGTGATCGAAAAAATAAAAATGATTCATGATAAACATGTTGGGTTATTTAAAAAATCGGCAATGAATATTGTTTTAGATCCAAAATTAAGTTTGGATTTGTATGATGATTTGCTTAACAAATATAACTTTATAAATGAAATGAATTTATATGCAGTGAAAAAAGATGATACATATTCAGATAAGAAAGATGTGATTTCTGAAGAATTTATAGATTCTTATAATTATAAAATGTTTTTATGTTATTTAGAAATATTCGATGGATTTGATTTTGGAAAAGAAACTAAATTGTTTCAGTCCCAAAAACGATTGTTAGAAAATGAATTAAATGAAAAATCATATATGGAAATCCTTAATAATGTGGAAGAAGTATCTACAACCTCTGGAGTTTGTTTGCCAGGAATGACTAAAACTTTTGTTTCAGTTAATGGGGATTTTTATCCTTGCGAAAGAGTAAATGAAAACTTAAAAGATATGATTATCGGTAATGTAAACGATGGCTACAACAATAAGAGCGTACAGAATTTTTTGAATTTTAATTCTAAATTTAAAGACAGATGTTTACATTGTTTTGCGATGAGAGAGTGTAATTTATGTCCAGAACAATTTGGAGCCAGTGGAATTGAATCAAACAAATTAAGTTTGGAGGTTTGCGAAAAAGAACAAAGTAATTTTATGCAAATATTAAAGGATAGAATTGTGTATTCAGAAATTAGAGGAATGTATCATGGATAAGAAGATATTGTTTTTTCCATATAGTGATAAATCGTTTCCACTAATTGAGTATGTAATTAAAAAGAATGTTGATATTATAGTTTCTTCTTTTAAAGGATCGGGATTAGTAGGAAAAGATGTTGCATATGCGATAAATTCATTGGATATTGGCGTTAAAGTGATAGATATCCATTCAATTGAATGGGATAAAGTATCTAAAGTAGTGTTGCTAGATTCAGCAGATTCCTTTGATCCTTCAATAAATCTGTATGAATATTTAAAAAAAGAAGTTCCGGTTATTGATTTACGAATTTCAAATGAATCTAATTTTGAAATAAAAAAATTATCTCCAATATTGACACCAATTATTTACGTGTTTGGAATATTTGATTCTGTATTTAACAGTAGGATTACTTTGAATTTAAAGTATGAATTCGAGAAATTAGGCATAAAAGTATCTATATTAAGTGCAGATGAGAATTTAAAATATATAGATCAAACGATTTATGATGATAGTTTTCTAAAAAAGCCAGATAGGTTGCACCTTTCTCAATATAAGGTGTTATCGCAAATTAAAAAAATGGAAAAAGATTCTGAAGTCATTATTGTACAAGTTCCGGGTGGATTTGCTCAAATGAATGATAGAGTATTCAATGATTTTGGCATTTATTTTTCGTTTTTAAATAATATTGTTCAACCAGATTATTTAGTATGTTCATTACCTATTGATTATTATACTTTGGATACATTAAAAGAATTAGAATTAGTTGCCTATACAAAATTTAACAAAAAGATAGATTCTTATGTGTTAAATAATGGATATTGGAGATTTTCAGAAGGTGTATTGATAGGCTCACAACCAAAAGAAACGTATCTTTCATATTCTGAATTATTAAAGGTAGAAAAGAATAGAAATGTTTATCTAAATGAATATAAGTATCTGGTTTGTGAGATATTAAAGAAATTAGAGGGCAAAAATGAAAAGATTAATTGAATTGATACAAAGAGAGTATCAAATGGATAGAGCTATGATTATGTCAAATACGGAAGTTTCACTATTTCAACCACCCTATAATTTTAGCCCAATTGAATTAGTTAAATTGTATAAATTAATTCGGAATGAATATGATATTGAATTTAATATGGAAGACTTTTTAAATCGTAAGCTCATAACAATTGAATCTATTTATAGAATAATTCAACAAAAAGAAGGTGAAAGAGATGGCGAATATAGTTGAGGTTAAGAATGTTGTAAAAAGCTTTAAAGATAAAGTTGTTTTGAATGATGTTTCTTTTTGTATGAAGCCAGGTGAAATTATTGGTTTTGTTGGCCAAAATGGTGCAGGTAAGAGTACCTTGATGAAATGTATGTGTAATTTGATGGATATTGATAGTGGATCTATTTTTATATGTGGAAAAGATGTAGTTAAACAAAGAGAAGAGGCATTGGCATATGTTTCTTGTATGATTGAGGGACCAGGCTTATTTGAAAATATGACAGGGAAAGAAAATTTAGAATTGATAGCTACATTAAATCATGTTTCAAAAAATAAATTAAAAGAAATGATAGATTTTACTCAGATTGGATCTCAATTAAAAACAAAACCTGTTTCACAATATTCGATGGGAATGAAACAACGAACTGGCTTGGCCGTTGCTTTAATGAAAGAACCAAAGATATTACTTTTAGATGAACCAATGAATGGATTAGATGCTACTGGAATTCAAAAT
>CAVGPK010000121.1:2526-4514 GCA_963631155.1 bacterium
GAACTTATCCGTTTGGCAAAAGAGAAGAATGTGGCATTGTTGATTTCGAGCCACCAATTAAGTGAGATTGAAAAAATGGCAAATCGTATTATTGGTATTCATTTTGGGAAAATAAAAGAAATTTCGATGATTGAGAAGAGTAATATTTATATCATCGAAACAGATCAACAAATTCAAGATATTTCAGGTTTACGTATTTTAGAACAAAACGGAAATATGTATAAATTAGAAGTGGATTTTGTTATGAATGTATTGGGAAATTTAGAAAACCAAGGTATTAAAGTTAAGAATATTACACAAATTCATATGACATTAGAAGATGTATATAACGATTTCATACAAGAGGCATCTTCATGAAATATGAGTTTAAAAAGTTTAGTTTTAATAAACGAAATATAGGTGTATTTGGATTCCTAATATTATTTGTAATTTCTTTTATCGGATATAACGCTTATATGGATGCTCATTATAATGAAGCGCAAATTAAAATGTATCAAAAAGCACATCAAGTATCTGAGAATAGGATGGAATTATCAGATACGGATGAAGAATATGCATTTTGGAAGGGTGTAAATCGTCATTCTTATATAATAATCCAATTGTATTCTGGAGAAGAAAATACAACATTAGAATTTATAAAATCTAAAATCGCATGGGATGATTTAATGATTCAGGCAAATGAGAATGGATATGATATAAAGGATTTTGAGCCTCGAAGTACACAAACAATTTTTAATGAAATGACACAATTCAAGTACTTACAAAATAACAATATGCAAGTATTAAATAGTCCGTATGTACCGCAAACGTTTAACGTTTTAAATAAATTTTTTGAACAAAAGATATATTTAATTGTTTTACTTGCAGTATGCATATTATTGTGTGATGTTTTTGGTCTAGAGATAGATAGTGGATTTTATAAATATTTATTTGTCTCAGAAGTTTCTAAGCAAAAAATATTAGCGAATAAAATGAAGTTTTCAGTAATTTTATCCTTTGTGTCAATATCTGTTGTGATTTTAATTTTATTTTTATCTGGATTGATATTTGGATTTGGAAATAGTAAGTATCCATATTTTTACTTTAATCAGATGTATATGGTAAAAGATATTGTTTTACAGAGTTTAATGTTGATGATTATGGAAAGCATCTTTTTGATTGGGATTTCATCGCTATGGTTTTCATTTAGTTTGAATACTGGTTTTATGTTAATAATGGATCTGATTCTTTATGCATTGTTTTATGTATTTGATGGCGTAATAAATTACCAATCTTGGTTTGTATACATTCCATTTTTACATATTAATTTTCTGAATTTAATCATTCATAAACAAGTGATCGTTAGTCTGATTCTTTCTTTTGTATATTCTGTCACTTGTTGGATTGTTTCACTTTATCATTTTAAGAAAAGAGAGTTGGTGAGATAAATGCTGAATTATATAAAATTCAATATTAAATCGAGTTTAAAAAGAAAAGAAAATGTTATTTTGATTCTTTTATTTGTGATTTGTGAAATAGTATTATTATTTACATTAAATACAAAAATAGATGCAGAGAGTCCATACCAGCAATCATTGGGGATTAGTAGTTCAAATGTTTCGCAAAAAATAGATCCTGAACTTTATAAAGTATTTATGGATATGGTTAATGTGACAAATAGCGAAATCGAAAAGGGAGAGCTTGCATGGAAAAATAAAGAGTGGAAGTCCTATTGTGAATATAAAGTGAAGGTGAGCGTTTTAGAGGCACAATGGTATATTCTTACTTCAAATGAAGAGATTTCTTATTTTGAACATTCTAAAATTATAGAAAAATTAAGAAAAAAATATGATATTGAAGATTTATCAAAGTATAAAACTATAATTGGAAATAAATCAAATGATAACATTAGCTTGTATTTTTGTAGTCAACAAGCCGCTCGTTATTTCGATTATTTGTTAGATCATAATCTTACTCCTATTACATATTCTTTTGTAGATTCCTCTTCT
>CAVGPK010000122.1:0-4200 GCA_963631155.1 bacterium
TATTGGCTATATGAGATTAGCGATGAAATCACTTGGTTTTATCGCTTTTTTCTTTTTGCGATAAGTGTTTTATTGGATCTAAATTTTTCATTTCAAATAGAAAAATTGAATGAAAATTAAATGTGGTCGAATGACCTGCTTCAATCCGAACTTTTTTGTGTGATTTTTAGGCCTATCTAATAGATTTCTAATAATTTGCTAATAGAACCATGCGACACTAGACGTACTGGGCGATATAACAAGTTGCAAAGTTGCCAATGTAATCTTAGCTTATCTATATGCAATACGTATTAAAAAAGTGCTAACTACTTGAGCTATATTTGTTGTTGCTCATCAGTCAATACTTCTTTCCAAAATTTCTGTAGATATGTTTTTCTAAATCATCAAGAGCTTTCATATTTTCATAAAATATATTTTTTACATCATCTGGTGCATCATCTCTGATTCTTAGCTCAAGGGTATTTTTGTCAATGTCATACCATTTATCATCAATATCTTTTAGTTCTATCATGATTCCACCTTCGCATCCATGAATGACACATCACTTGGCATCTTTAGCCTTTTTCCGAAATTCCCAAAAGATACTTTTTCCATATCATCAAGCATTTCCTTGTTTTCTTTTTCTAACTCTTGTATTTCTTTTGGTGCATCTTTTCTAATTTCAAGACGATTCGTTTCTTTATTGAAAACATACCATTTTCTGTCAATGTGATTCAATAAAATCATAATTTAGTTACCTTTCCATTCTCTTATCATATAGCATTGTTAACTTCCTCTAATTGATTTATAGCATTTTTTGAAATGTTTGGAAATACTTTGTTAAACGTTAAAGCTTGCGGTTGCAAGTTAACAAACGTATGTAATCACCCACTCAAAGTAGCAATTAATAGTTGTAATAATTCAGGATCTTGTTTAATTTTTTCTAAAACTTTATCTATGTCAACTTTCTTATTTGCCTGTGGAGCTTTAACATAGTTTTCCATATGTTGTTTATAAAAACTATCTTCAAACTTTTGTGCATTAACTCTTCGATCTTCATCTAGAATATGACTATATAGATCCATAACCATATCTGCTTGAGAATGACCGGTATCTCCTTGTGTCGCTTTGATATCTCCGTTATTCAGTTTTAATTTGTAAGCTGTACTGGTATGACGGAGAGAATGAAATACAACATGGGGATGGCCAGCTTCTTTCTCTAATTTTGATAAACCTTTACGAATTGTAGTTCCATCACATGGAATGCCATTTGGTTGGCATATCACAAGATTGTAATCATGATATTTGTCACCATAAGCTTCTTTATATTGAGTTTGCTCTTCTTTCCATTGTTTTAAAAAGCAAGCTAATGTGTTTGGTAACCAAATTTTACGAACAATACTATCGGTTTTTGGTGTTTTTAATACCATTCTTGTTGCATTTTTTCTTTCTTCAAATTGTGGAAAGATGAATAATACATCTTTGTTGTTCAACTTTTCCAATGCATCTGTACGGACTCGTTCTAACTGCTGCTTAATATAAATATGTGTATCGTTGTTTTCAAAATCTTCTTCACTGATATGCACATTATCCCAAGTTAAACCTAGTACTTCGCCAATTCTTAAAGAACAGGCGAATGCAAGTTGAATAGCAATCGATAGGTTTGGATCTTCACAAACTTCAAGTGCTTTTGCGATTTGATTTGCAGTCCAAATTTCTCGTTTTTCATATTCATGTTTTGGCGTGTCTACTTTTAAGAATGGGTTATTTTGAATATATTCCCATTTAACCGCAACATTAAATGTACAACGCAAAACTTTATGAATTTCTGTAATAACACGACTAGATACTTTTCCATTTTTTTGAATATTTTCAGTTTCTTTTAGATTTGCATAATATTGTTCGATGGTTATTGGACGAATTTGATCTAATGTATAATACCCTAAATAGGGTGAAATATAAGTCTTAAATAAAGATGTATTCTTTTCCATAGTGGATATGGACCATTTATTACACCCATACAAATCTACATAGGTTGGCCAAAATTCATTTAGAGTTGTTGTACTTGGTGCGATAAAGGTTCGCTCTGCTTGTTTGAGTTCAACTTCAGCTTTTCTCTTTTTTGCTTCTCTTAATGTTCTGAAGGATTCCCATTTTTGTTTTACTTTTCCATATTTATCTGTGTAATAGTAAATTACATTGTATTTTTCCTTTCGTTTTTGTATAGATGCCATATTTATTCACCACTTTCAATTTCTAATAGTTTCATCAATAATTTTTTACGAATATTCTTATCTTCACCAAGCTGTTTTACTAAATCAACAGCATCTTTTTTGTCTTTGTCTGGCAATTCTTTTTGCATAGATTTCATAAATTCTTTGTTTATCTTTACGGCTTTTTCTTTTGCGGTTAATCCACAATATTCAAAAGAAATATCATTATGTTCATAATAATAAATGTCGCGATAACTTCTTCCATCTTTAGCTACTTTATTGGAGAATGTTTTTAATCCTATTAAAGTATGTCTTGCTAATTTTAATTTATCCGTGGTTAATCGCATGTGTTTCAACATAAGTCGATCATCATAGGGCGCAATGCCATGTGTCGTAAACATAAGTGAATCTCGTTCTGTATCAAAATGATAGATTGAAGCACATCGTTTTTTCCATTGAGACAATAATTCATATAAAGCTTCTGGAATACGAATGAGTTCTTGTTCATCTTTGAAATAATGCACATTCACTGTTCGAGTTGACTTTTCGCTTGAATATTCTTGAATAATTTGTTGTTTGGGAATTAGTTCAACAGAGGATCTAGACAATCTTCGTAAACTTTTGTTTGAACGAATAAAGGAACCACTTTTTTCTTTATAAAAATCTGACCAAGTAAGTCCTACTACATCAAAAACATTTAAACCTGTCGCAAATATAATTTGCATAATGACATAGAGCTTTTCTTCTTTGCATCCTTCGAAAATTTCAAGCATGGTTTCGTATGTCCAATCTGCTGATTTCTTTTCTTTTGTATGTGTGGATGGATTTGTTATATGAATACCTATAAAAGGATTAGTATCCATAATACCTAATTGAATTGCATGATCACATGTTTCAGATAACAATAATTTACATGCTCGAATTGTTTTTGTGGATAATTTCTTTTTACATCTTACACTTGGAATAGAACTAATTTGTTCAATTAAACTTTGCGCATGTTCATAATCCATTTCAGAAACTGTTATTGTTCTAAGAGCATTTTGTAGATATATTTCAAAATTTTTAGATGCTTCTCTATGCTTATGAATATGATTTATAAAATATGGATCATTTAGCCAATCTTTCATAACATCCACAAATAGACTATCGGGTGAAAACTTACAAGTTTCACCATCTAATAATTCTTTTCGTTTTGTGGCATCTTCAAAGTTATCAAATAATTCTTTGATCATCTTTGTTTCTTTTGTAGATGTGACCACTTCATAAGTGACCTGATATTTCTTTCCGAATTTTATAATTACCGCCATCCCTTATTCCTCCTTTATTGTGGACTTTCAAACCATTGATCAAAGGATTCCTTATTAATACGAAGTATTTTTCCAACACGAATGACTTTAAATAATCCTTTTCTTGTTAAGTCATAGGCTGCTGTTCTTCCAATACCAAGTATCTGCATGATTTCAGCAACCGTATATGTTTTCTTTTCGCATATAACAGGTTTCATCGCTTTGTTCCTCCTTACTATAAAATTTAAAGAATTTATATTCTCACCTACAAAACAAAAATGAAGTAGTTGGGAAAGCGCTACTTTCAAAAGGAAAGTGTACATAACCAAATCTATTTGCTTCGGTTATGTAAAGGTAGATCAAGACTGATTTTAATTTTTTGATCAATGTGCATCATATCCAATCTACCTACTTTAGCTATTTTTTTAAATAATCTATTCTTATCAATGACACGGATCTGTTCGCACATTACCATGGATTTGTATTTTAAACCAATACCATCTGGTAAAAGATGGTGTGTTGGTAAATGATGCTTTGTATAAATCTGACTAGATAAACAGGCCACAATGGTTGTTGGACTGTATTTATTACCACGATTGTTTTGAATGATCACAACTGGTCTTACTTTTCCTTGTTCTGATCCTTCTGCATCACTTAAATCTACTAAATAGATTTCTCCTCGTTTAACTTTCATATTCGAAACTCTCTTTCTAATATGTAAA
>CAVGPK010000123.1:0-4156 GCA_963631155.1 bacterium
CCTCACCTAAACACTACGTGTTATAGATGGGGAATGCGTCGGTGTCCATTCAAGTGAAAAATCTAAATCTTCTGAAAATCTATCTAAGCCATAAAAGATTCTAAGTGCTGTGCCACCATAAAACGCTGCTTGATTAAAGAACCCAGCTCTAGAAAGTCCACACAAAACTATTTCTTGCATAATTTCTTTCGTTGCATTTTTTTGATCATATATATTTTTTATATTGTAATTTTGAAGCATTATTTCTATAACACTAGTCATTTTGTTAATCTCCTCATATATACATCTAACTTAATTACATTTTTTGAATGATAAACTTTAGATAAATTCGATATCTTTTCTTTATCCAAACTTTTAAGACTATCTAAATCTATTCGCAAATCTTCTAATAAAAGTTTTTCTAATTGCTTCGTATTACTTACTGGATTTAATGTATATAACTTGTCGCATAATGCTTTTTCTGGTTCAGCTATACGATAGTAATAATCTCCATCCTGCATTAACTTAATTCCAAATGGAAATGCTTCTTTTGGTACATCACGATAAGTAAATGTACCAAATGTATTTTCGTATTTTTTCTTTTTCTTTTTATCATATGTTGCATTAGTAACGGTATAAACCGCTTCAGGAATCAAGCCATAATAACTTAAAGCAAAATCAAATGAAATATATGATGGGCCATAAATACTCCCTGCAAGTAAATAACCCGGTGTATCTTCTTTTGTTTCATATAAACCTTTAGTGATTTGAAAACATTCATTTTGTTTTACCATACGTGACAGCTTTGATTTTGGATTAGCATAATTATCTAGTTTTTCTAACATCATATCCGTTGTAAATATCATATTTTCACCTCACAGTATCATTTTATGAGACTATGAGGTGAAAATCAAACATTTTAATGATATTTTATAATGGCTGAAGTAAAAAGTTAACTGCAACTTCTAAATACCGCAAATTGCATTTACTCTTTTATCGAATTTTCGTTGCATTTACCCTTTAATTAAATTTTAGTTGCTTTTACTCTTTGATTTTTGTCACAATATGGTTATAGGAATATCTTCTGTCATCTGTAGTGGAAAGGATATTTTTATGACAAGCAAAAACGATCATATGTCCCTGAACGACAGAGTAATTATCCAAACTGGCATTACCAACGGTTCTTCTAAAAAATCCATTGCAGATACAATTGGTAAAAATAAATCCACGATCACTAGAGAAATCAAAAATCACAGATTTCTTAAACGACAATGTAGTTATTCGATTGACTGTTCATTGTTTCAAAAATGTAAAAATAAAAATACATATATTTGCACAAAGAACTGCTCGGATTATAAGAAATTCTACTGTTCTAGGCGTGACAGATCTCCTGGTGCTTGTAATGGCTGTTCATCCTATAAATCTTGTCATTTTGACAAATATTATTACGAAGCCAATTCCGCTCATCTTGAATACAGAGATGATTTGGTTGGATGTAGAGTAGGTGTAAATGCTACACTTGAAGAAATCAGAAATCTTGGTATTCTACTTAAGCCATTACTAGAGAACGGACAGTCTCTTTACGCAATCAAACAAGGTCATCCTGAAATTAAACTTACTGAACAAACTCTTTATAATTACATTGAACATGGAGTTTTCACAGATGCTGGCATCAATATTACCAGTATGAATTTAAAAAAACAGGTTTCTCGTAAGCCTTCCAAAAAAATGAAAACTCAATATTCCCCTCGTAAGGATCGTACTTACCTAAAAGGTAGAACCTATGCGGATTACAAAGAATATTGCGAAGCTAATCCTTATGTACGAATTGTTGAAATGGATACTGTTTATAACGATGTAAAAAACGGACCATTCTTACAAACATTCAAATTTCTTTCCTACGATCTTCTCATTTGTATCTATCACGCTGAAAAAACATCCGATGAAATGTTAAAAGGTATTCTCTTTCTAGAAGAAATTTTAGGTGAAGATATATTCGAACAGGAGGTTGAAGTATTAAAGACTGATCGAGGAAGTGAATTCATTCTGGCAGATGCAGCAGAAACAAGAGAAGATGGAACACGACGAACTAGAGTATTTTATTGTGATGCAATGGCTTCTTATCAAAAAGGATCTCTTGAAAACGTTCATCAACTTGTACGCGATATCTGTCCAAAAGGAAGTGACCTTAAAGCGCTCGGTTTAACTTCTCAGAAAAAGGCAGATTTAATTTCCATAAACATTAATTCCTACCCAAAAGAAAAACTGAAAGGTAAGACGTCCTTCCAGCTACTTGAATTCTATAATCCGGATATGGCCGCACGACTCGAAAAATACGGCCTTTCCCCTATAAATTCCAATGATGTAATCCTAAATCCACGCTTACTGAAGTAAGAAACAAATCATACAACTACAGTACAGAAGATGTTCCAAATCATAATCAACGAAGTTGAATTTACTCTTTCACAAAAATTCATAGTTTAAATTCGACATGTTTTCATTGCGCCTTAAATATGGTTTAGATTTAATATCTTCTATATTTATTGTACCTATAAGAGTAAATTCAACAACAAAAAACGGTATTCTTTTTGCTTGAGCACCGTTTTTAATCAAGTAACTGCAACTTTATTTTTTTCTTTTTTAGAAGTTGCAGTTAACTTTTTACTTCAGCATATTTTATAATGTTACATAATGTTCATATAATGTTTGCATAATGTTATATAATGTTCATGTAATGTTACATAATGTTAAATGGTGAAAACGATGAAGATTAAAGAAATATATCCTGATGTAATAGCAGAAAATCTAAGTTATGAATACAAAGCTGTATTGAATCCAGATAATCCTGTTAAATGGGCAAAGACAATTGTTGGATTTGCTAACGACAAAGGTGGAACATTATTTGTTGGTGTATCAAATAATGGGGATGCCTTTGGGATTAACTTAGAAGAAATCGACAAAACAAAACTTCTTATTTCTCGTATCAATGATAGAAATATATTCCCACATGTAAAAATCACTTACATGATGAGAAGTGTTGATGATAGTGCTGAATTATTTGTTTTAGCTGTGAAGGTCTTCCCTTCTGAATCTGTTGTTCGCTATCGTGAAGGTGATTATAACGAGACTGTCTATATAAAAGGTGATGGAAACGCAACACCAGCTACACCCGAAGATATTATTGCTTTATCAAAAAGAAAATATGGTGTAGATAATGAAACAACTGAAATTAAATATCAAGAAGATAATTGGACTCAATATATTCATTTATGTAAACAATATAGATTTGATCAATCTGCTCCATCTGTAAAAGAATTACAAAATGAAGAAATTATATCTAGTGATGGCTACGTTAAATCAGGTTTCATTATGTTTTCCGACAATTATGACCGTGACGATACAATGATTTGTTGCCGTCTTTGGAAAGGAAAGAATAAAACTGGTACAGTCTTAGATAGTAGTAGACTAAGAGGATCCCTAGCTAATGTATTTGAAGAAGGTTTAAATTTTATAGAAAGAAATACTAAAACTGGTTGGGTTAAAAATGAAAATGGTGGTCGAGAAGAAATACGATCTTACCCTAAAGAAGCGATTAGAGAAGCTCTAGTAAATGCTATAGCATATCGTGACTATTCTATTTATGGAACTCAAATTGATATTGATATCTATTCCGATAGAATTGAAATTGTTTCCCCTGGTTCATGGTTATTACCTAAAGATTACAATGATTATCCTACAGGCACCATTCCATCTATTAGACGAAATTCTATTATCGCTGCTTGCTTAGATGTTGCTAATCTTATGGAACGCGGTGGAACAGGATTTCAAACAATGATAGAGGCTTATAAAGATTGTCCTCTTAGCATTCAACCAGTTGTATCTATATATCCTGGATTTTTAAATCTAAAGTTATATGATAAATTGACTAGCGAAGATTCTATAGAGCTTGATTTAGAAGAAATGACAAATCCTGAAAAAGCATTTGCTATTCTTAAAATGCAAGGCCCTAAATCTGTAAAAGAACTACAAGAAATTATGAAATATAAAAATAGAAGTCAATTCCTAAAAGAAGTGATTAATCCTTTAATTGAATCCGAAAAAATATATCGGGATGGTAAGCCAAAATCTCCTACATCACTTATAAAAATTAAGAAAATCTAAGTTAAATCCGTAGAAC
>CAVGPK010000124.1:0-4077 GCA_963631155.1 bacterium
AATAAATCCTCTAGCAAATCCACCAACACTACTTCTTCATCAAATAAGAGTAGCAATACTACTACAAATAAATCCACAACTTCTAGTGGAAGTGCAAGTTCAAATAGTGGTATTGGTAGTGATTCATCTAATACGAATTCATCCACTACGCAAAAGACACAAACATGTAAAGAGGTGGATAATGGATATAACGAAACTTATGTAACGAAAGATGCTTGGGATGAAACAGTTGTAGACCAACAAGCATATGATGAAACAGTAGTGACTGGTTCTGTTGTAGTTTGTAATGCTTGTGGTGAAAGAATGAATCCTTCTGATTGGGATTCTCATAGAATGGCGGATATGGACAAAGGGTTGTTTGGTGGATATCATACTACTCCAACAACATCAGTAGTTCATCATGACGCTACATATAAAACAGTTCATCACGATGCTGAATATGGCACTAGATGGGTTCCTAAGATTGAAACAGTTTGTAATTAAGAAATGATATTCCTTGGGCGGTGAAGCTAATCCTTTATCGCCCTTTCCTCTACCATTAAAAAAATGTGGTGTAATTTTACACCACATTTTTACATATGCATTCCAATATTGTAGTCATAACTTCTCTCTTCTTCTTCGATTTCGATTCCTTTTTCTTCTTTATAAGAGTTAATCTTTTCTTTGATTAAATCTCTGTATTCAATCGCATCTTCTTTATACGAGAATATTTTGACATCTCTCTCTTGTGGATCATTGATTTCTTGAGTGTATCCATCTTCATCTTTTCCAATTATCGAATATGTTCCATATTCACACACCACCTTCAAATCGTTTGCGTTAGGACATTGTTCGTACAGATATTCTCTTTCTTCATATCTCTTAACGCAATATTCGCCTAGACCTTGTTTAAGCTCTTTAAACGGCAGATTATGACGTACTTGAGCTTTAGCCAATGTTAAGCACCCATATTGATAATTCGTTGCGTCCTCGTCTTTAAAATAGACTATATAGCCATTTTTCTTATTGCCTTCAATGTGATCATATAAATCTTTTGCTATTTCTTCATATTCATCATCTTCTATTTCTTCTGGAACATCCATATAAGTACTGATGCATTTGATTGCTCTAGTAACTTCTTCTAATTCATCTTTTTTATTTTCTTGAATAGTATTTAGTTGCTTGATCCTATTTTCGTTCTTGCTTATAGAATCCTTTATTTCTGCTATCTGAATTGCTAGATCAACTTCATTCAATAATTTTTCTGCTGCTTGTGCCTCTTGTTCTGCAGGAATCCTAATACCAACTTTTCCAATGTGATGATAGATATCATCACCTGCTTTGTTAAATGCATCACGCTCTTCATCCGCTTCGGCATAAAGTTGTTTAATCTTCTTTTTATTTTTTAATAGTTTCTTTTCTTCTTCTCTAACTTCGCCAATCTTATGATTATAGATTTCAAAGTGCTTTTTGAATTCTGCAAGTGGTTCTCTTACTGCATCTCTGGCTACTTTCTTTCTTCGAAGATTTTCCAATTTCACTTTCAAATCTGTGTTCTCTGAGATAAGTGATTTTATCTCATACTCATTACTATCAATGGTATCTGTCAGATTGATATAGTCTTCTTTATACTGATTATAGTTTTGATAATTTTCCTCTGCAAAACTCTTTTTCTTTTTTTCATGGCTCAAGAACAGTTTGTACATTGGTGGATATTCGTTTTGTTCTTTCTCTTCTTCTTTCTTCTTTAAGAAGTTCTGAACATAATCACCTAACTTGTTGATCTTAGTTTCAATCTTCTGCGCAATTTCTTGAACCTTCTTCTCTGCTTGTTCAAACAATTTGGATAACATTTCATTTAAACGATTCTTCTTTTCTTCTTCAATCACTTCTGTGCGTTCGATATAGTTTTCCATTTTCCATGAATAAGCATCACGTTGATCCATTTCTTTTGCGACTGCACCAATATGAATCGAAGGTGTCTGATTTATTCCTTGCTCTTTGAAACTCAACGGAGATACTTTATCTTCTTCTGGAAGATACTCATTACATCTATCTGCCCAGCTTTGTCTGATTTCTTTATAAAGTTCTCTACCATCAAGTGGATTATAAATTTCTTTTTTTGTCTGCCATAGTTTTTCTTCTGAATAATATTCTTTGCCGTTGTTACCTATTCTTTTTCTTTTTCTAATTTTCTGTTCCCCAGTCTTTGGATCAATCAAAGGAACTTTATTTCCGTTGGCATCCAGTACTGGAACTTTCTTTTCCTTTGTTGTGAAATTTCCATTCTTATCCAATGGTCTTGTAGTTGCTAAGATGTGTACATGAGGATTGCCATCTTCTTTATCGTGGATCGCCCAAGTGACACAGAACCCTTTATTTGTTAAATAAGAAACATGATTACGAACCAACTCGATCATCTGTTCATGGCTCAATTCATTTGGCAATGCACCATCCATGTCATACGCAACTTTGGAATTTATTTTCTTTTCTGATTTCTCGACTTCGTTCCAAAGGACAGTTGGATCAACCCATTCTTTTTTTGCATTAGCAGGAAGTGAAGTTTCTGTATAAACCAGCTCAGTATATTTTTTTAAATAATTAAATGTGCGACCTGTTGATTCATCTTGTGCCATGCCACATGTGATGTACGACATCTTCTGAACAGAGGAACGACCTTTTGCACGAGATAGCTTACTGATCGAATAATGATAGATTGCCATATTGAACGAACCACCTTTCTTTTAACGAATGAATTTCTTCCTTAGAAGAAATGAATAAGCCGACTTGCCGACAGGCGAACAAATCGAGCGTAGCGAGTAGTAACGGAACGAGAGTTCCGAATGTGTAAAAGGGTTAAGGGAAATCTTCCCTTACTCTTGACGAGTAGTCACGCATAGTCACAGAGTGACGTAGGGATAGGGCTTTGCCCTTCCCGTAGTGCGCTATGTCATTATAATGACATAGGTTTTATAAAAATAATATACATCACTAACTTGAAATAATCAAATAGCATGTTATAGTATTCTTGACCAAATAAATAAATGAACTGTATGAAAGAAGGTGTTTAAATAATGAACAATGATTTTATTGAAAAATACAAAGATGATGAAAAGGTTAAACGCATATTAGATGAGTTAAAAGCAACTGAAAAGGAATACGTTGAAAAGGAAAAGCAAGCAAAAAAAGAAGAAAAGGCTAAGTATAACGCATGGTACAAAGGCTTGAGTGATCTTGAAAAAGCTAAGGAAGATCTGCGTGTTTTGAATGAGCAATCTAAGGAAACTAATAACAAAATCAGAAGAATGAAACGCTTAAAAGAGAAGTCTGATTCTCAAAAGGAACGTGATGCTAGAACGCACAGATTGGTTCAAGCTGGTGCTATTGTTGAGAATGTTTTAGGTCGTCCATTCGTTGAAAGTGACTATCCAAAGTTAAAAAAATTTTTGGAATCACAAGAAAATAGAGGTCATTGGTTTACAAAAGCAATGAATGAGCCAACTGATAATGATCCAATTTCTTCTGAGACAAGTGGTGATTTATATGACTGATAACAAGTTGAAGCAATACAAAAAAATTGAAAAATGGAAACAAAAGTTAAGTGAATCTCAGAAGAAATTGGATGACGCAAAATCACTTTTGGGAGATGAACTACCATCAGAATTTCAAAAGTTACAGACAGAAATCTTTGAAATGGATCAAGCTATTAAAGAGGCAGAAACCATCTTAAATATGATGAAATGATTAAAAAAGGTGGCTGATATGAGCCACCAGAACGATTTAGAAATGTCTTTTAAGGTAATTATCTTTCTCAATTTGAATATCATTGTATTGAGTATAAAACTCATCATTCTTGTTTTTCTTTGCTAATTGTAGTTCTTCTTGTCTTGCCATAATTACTCATCTTCCTTAACTTGATAACCCATTTCTTTTCTTAGTGGGTCAAGCATATGTTCTAATTTGTCAGCAAATTCAAATCCATAATATAAGCTAGCCACTTCTAATGTTTTAGTTACACTTTTTCTAGCATCCCATTGTTCATCTTCATTTCTAGCCAATCGAAAATCGGCAATGCCATTTTCGATTTCTCTTTCCAAA
>CAVGPK010000125.1:0-4068 GCA_963631155.1 bacterium
GACTTTTTTTCATTTCAACAATCACTAGATGTATAAATTCAATTAGAAGTTAACGTGACATATTCTCTAAGACTTCTCCTACAAAATAGATGGATCCACAAAGTAAGGAAGGAATCGTCGTAGTTTTTAATTCTTCCATCAATTGTGGAATTGTTATAATTGGATATCCCAATTGTTTCAAAGGGTATAAACGGTAGCTAGATATTTCAACCAAGGTAATATCTGTGCTTATTGTTTTTAATAGTTCAATCATATGTTGAGCATCCTTTTCCTTTAATACTGAAAAATAGATTTTCCCTTTAAAATTAGGCAAAGAGTGAACTAACGCTTTGATTCCATGTGGATTATGTGCTCCATCCAATAATATAAGTGGATCTTTTCTTATTGTCATAAAGCGGCCATCCCATACAAAATGATCAATTACAGATTGAATTTCAACATTTGTATAAGAAAGGCCTAAAACTTTTAGTGTTTCTAACGCCAAGGCTAAATTGGATATTTGATAATATGGAGGTTTCATTTGAAAAGGATTTTCTTTTTTAACCTCAACAAAGGATATTGGACTTTCAACTTCATTAGCTACTTGTTTTAGTATATTTCTACATCCTAAATTTGTTTCCGTAGTAAGAGCTGGAACTCCTGTTTTAAATATACCCGCTTTTTCATAGGCGATTTTTTCTAATGTATCTCCTAAATATTCCGTATGATCCAGGCCAATATTGGTGATGGTAGTTACTAAATAGTCTAAGGATGTTGTCGCATCTAAGCGTCCTCCCATACCCGCTTCTATAACACAATAATCCACTTTTTCATCAATAAAATACGCAATGGCCATCCACAGATCCATTTCAAACATAGTCATAGAATGAGTATCAAATAAATTGCTATATGTATCATAAATTCTTTCCCATTCTTTTAGTGGAATACATTGTTCATTCACTCGAATTCTTTCTGTATGACTTACCAAATGGGGTGAAGTAAAAACACCTACACGATATCCTTTTTTTATGAATAAATCGCGTAACCAAATAGATGTACTTCCCTTCCCATTGGTTCCGGCAACTTGAATTTTCTTCAATTCTTTATGTTCAGGCAAATACAAATCCATCCATTTACGAAATACTTTTAAGTCATGGTTCTTTCCACGACAATTTTCCATTTTTTTAATCTTTTCTTCTACATTCATGTTACTATTATAGCACTAAAGAAAAGAGGAATTGACATGATTATGAATAATGATTGGGATGCACTATTTAACCAGGAAATCGAGAAGGAATATCTACAAAAGATTCGTTATTTTTTGGCAATGGAATATAAAGAAAAAACGATTTATCCAAAGAAAGAAAATATTTTTGCCGCCTTTAAAACAACGTCATTAAAAGATACGAAAGTTGTCATTTTAGGACAAGACCCTTATCATGGTCCAGGACAGGCTATGGGTTATTCTTTTAGTGTTCCTTCTACTTGTCCTCTTCCTCCATCTTTACAAAATATGTATAAAGAATTGAGCACAGAATATAATCAACCTATTCACCGTACTGGTGATTTAACCGATTGGGCAAAACAAGGTGTCCTTTTAATGAACACAATTTTAACAGTTGAAGAACATAAGCCTTTATCTCATCAAAATATTGGTTGGCAAAATTTTACAGATGAAGCCCTTAGATGGTTAGATCAAAAAGAAGGGCCTATTGTTTTTATGCTTTGGGGATCAAAAGCGATTCAATCTAAAAAATTATTAAAAAATCCAAATCATCTTATATTAACCAGTCCTCATCCAAGTCCATTAAGTGCCTATCGTGGTTTTTTTGGAAACAATCATTTCAAATTAGCTAATGAATATCTTATTCAAAACAATGAAACACCAATTCAATGGTTTTAACATCTATGCAGGAAAGAATATTAGAAATTACACATCCTTCTGAAATACATATTCGTGATTATCAATTGATTATTCAACAAGATTCCAATGAATTTCATATCTCTATAGGTGAATTGTCCATTCTTGTTGTACAGGGAGCAAACATTCGTTTATCCACAATGGACATATCTATATTAGCTGAGAATAATGTACTTCTATTAACGATTGGAAAAAACTATTTACCTTCATCCATGACATTATCTTTTCAGTCAAATTCGCGACAATCTCTAACAATGATCAAACAATTGTCTTTATCTAAAAGAAAAATCAATCATTTGTGGAATCGTATCGTACAGAAAAAATTCAAAATCAGGCAAGTCTTTTATCTTTATTAGGAAAAAGTGGTGCTGATGAAATTTACAAATACATTCAAAAAGTGAATCGTGGAGATATAGATAATATTGAAGCAATTGCCGCTAATAAGTATTTCCAATATTATTATCCTGGCCTAAATAGAAGATTAGATTTTCCCATCAACAGCTGTTTAAATTATGGTTATTCCATCGTACGTTCTTCCTTAGCAAGATCATTAGCCATACATGGATTTTTACTATCAAAAGGATTACACCACCACAATCAACTGAATGCATTTAATTTAGTAGACGATTTAATAGAACCCTTTAGACCTTTCGTAGACTATAATGCGATCCAAGTTGTTTCTAACAATATAATTTTAACTAAACAACAACGAAAACATTTATTGGAAACTTTGTTTATGGAATGTAGAATCGACAATCAGATTACTACTTTACAAAATGCGATTGATATCTACGTAATTCATTTTAAAAATTACGTTTATGGAGAAGCAGACAAAATGGTTTTTCCAGAAATATTACCTCTTAAAATAAAAGCAAAGGTGGAAGAATGAAAGTAATCGTTTTATTAAATCCAACAAATGTTAGAGGGACAAAAACAGCCTACACAAAATTCAGAAAACAATTAGTCAAAGAAGGATTTTTAATGGCACAAGCCGAAGTATATCTAAAAACGGTATCCTCTAGAAAAGCAGCCGACCGACAAATATTTAAATTATCCCAAATTGCACCTACCACAGGCACAATCATTGCTTACAAATTAACAGAAACACAGTATAATAATATTGTATATTTGACCGGTGAAAAGCCTTTACAAGAAAGAGTTATTGGTCCAAACAAAGTTATACAATTATAAGCGGTTTTCAGAGGGTGTGAAAAGTGCCCCCTTGCAAACAGAAAGAGCTATCGACGGATGAAATCATTAAATATCTAGAAGATAATATTTCTTTGTATTCTACGTCTTATTATGGTGACTATCAAGAAGATGTAGTTTTTAATAAAGTTAATCTAAAAAAATATAAAGAAATCACATCTGAGATTTTAGCTAAAAATGAATATAGCAATACTTTATTTACAGAGGAATACGTTAAACGTATGTTAGGAAGGTGATTGTATGACTAATTTTTTCGATTTAGAATGGAAAAAGAGCAAATATTATTATTACGAAAATATGGTTCCAAAATTAAAAGAGAATGCTCCTAAATGGGTTGTAGATAGTTATAATCGCTACATGGAACAATTAAAAGAAAGGTATGGGAAAAAGAATGCCAAATAATGACTATTTTAAAATTGTCTATCAAATTCTTTGTTATTTGGTTTTCAGAGGGTGTGAAAAGTGCCCCCTTGCAAACATTATGCCAAAAACAAAATTTCAAAATGTGATTTTCACATTAATGATGTCATTTCTAATGGTTTATGCCATGATTTGTTACAACATCGCACTAAATATTAAAGGAATGAACAACCAAGTTTTCTTAGGTTTTCAGAGGGTGTGAAAAGTGCCCCCTTGCAAACAGAAAAGCTCCAAGAAATTAATCTTGGGGCTTCTTTTTTTGTGCTCGCTCTATTGTTTGGGCCATGGCTTGACGGATCACATTGGATTGAGAGATACCTAATACCTGGCAAGCTTGCTTAAACTCAGTGACGAATTCTTTTTTGTAACGTGCGGAAATTGTAGCCATGTTTTCTTTTTTCCAATTTTTTAGATATTCATTATTCACCATACTATTTATCCTTCCTATTATTCATGTAGAGTGAGATGCACAATTTGACTAATCCAATAACAATTAATATAAATCCTAATTTGACTAACATAACTTTTTAGAATAAGAT
>CAVGPK010000126.1:0-3847 GCA_963631155.1 bacterium
GTACTTTATTTTCAATAAATTGAATAGAAAAAAAGAATGTGAATCAATCACATTCTCTTAACATCGAAGCCACAAGCATATATTCCTGATTTCCACTTCTTCCGGTAATAATACTTTCCATATAATCTACATTTTTATAGTATTGTAAGATAAATGCCTTAACATCTTCAATTATCTGTTTGGATATTTTTTTATTCTTTAATACACCATGTTTGTTTAAATATTTTGGACCACACTCAAATTGTGGTTTTACTAAAATCGCAATCTCATTAATTTTCATTACTGAAAAAATGTGACTTAAAATCGTTTTACACGAAATAAAACTAACATCCATGCATAGAAAATCGATTTTTTCATCAAACCATTCAGGAATAATTTCTCGAGCGTTATGTCCTTCCATTTTAATAACACGTTCATCTTTTTCTAGACTCGAATCGAGTTGCAAATGTCCTACATCAAGTGCATAAACTTTTTTAGCTCCATTTTTAAGGCATACATCGGTAAAGCCACCTGTACTGGCGCCTACATCTAATACAACTTGATTGGTAAGCTCAATTTTATATTTATCAATAGCACCAAGAAGTTTGTAGCCTCCACGACTAACAAATTCATTTTCTTTAGATTCGATTTGAATCAAGTCGTTTTCACTAACTTGAAAACTTGCTTTATAAATAACTTTGCCATTTACACTAACACGCCCTTCAGAAATCGCATCCTGAGCCTTAGAACGAGTTTTCAATTGTTCTACGCAAGCAACATCTAATCTCATATTAATTTTTCTCTAATTCCTCAAATAAGGCTTCTGTACTTATTTTTTCTTGAATTCTCAATGAGCGAATAGAACCATGACAAACAAAATGATCTTCAATACCTAATATATCAATATTATGCTTGTAATCATTCATAAACTCTAAAATAGCGCTCGATAAAGATCCAATTTTAACATCCGTTTCATAAACAATAATAGGAAGATTTAGCTTTATCAGATCAATCATCATATGTTTATCAATAGGTTTAAAGAAACGTGCATTCACAACCAACAAACCAATTTTATTTTCTCTAGCCTTATGAATAACATGATCCACATCCGGACCATAAGTAATCACAATTTTTTTAGGAGTACCAATCACAAATTTAGTCCATGTTCCTACTTTTATACGATCAAAAGATTCTTTTCTTTTATAGAAAACATTACCTCTAGGATATCGAATGCAAAATGGTTTTTTTTCTTCAAACGCAGTGTAAAGAAGATCTTGTGCTTCGTTTGTATCTTTTGGTTGAGATAATATTAGATTTGGTATACTTCTTAACATAGAAATATCAAATACACCTTGATGTGTTTCTCCATCGTCTCCGACTAAGCCACATCGATCTATACCAATCACAACAGGAAGGTTCATTCTTGCCATATCATGATTTATTTGATCATAAGCTCTTTGTAAAAATGATGAATAAATACTTACAAAAGGCTTTAAACCACCCTTTGCCATCGCGCAAGCCATTGTAATTGCATGTTGTTCTGCAATTCCACAATCAAAAAAATGATCAGGAAATAATTTTTGAAATTCCAAAAGCTTACTTCCTTGACTCATAGCTGGTGTAATTGCGACAATTTTATCATCTCTTTTCGCTAGATCAATCAAAGTGTTTGAAATAACTTCTGACCAGGAAATCTCATTTTTTGGAAGTAAATTTAAAGATTTTCCAGTTTCTATATCAAAAGGAGAAACACCATGCCATTTTCCAACTCGATCTTCTTCAGCAAATTTATATCCCTTCCCTTTTTTTGTGATCACATGAATCACAATTGGACCATCATGTTCTTTTGCAGCTTGAAAAACTTTAATTAAACTAGCAATATTATGTCCATCAACAGGTCCCATATAATCTAAATTAAATTCTTTAAACAAGGGAGCATCCACAACTTCATCTCGTATACGATCACGTACAGCAGATAACGTATTTAAAACATTCGTTCCGAATTTATTTGTTTTTAGATTTTGTTTCACATCATGTTTAAAATCAAGATATAAATGAGATGATCTTATATCTGTAATTCTTTTTTCAACACCACTATAATTTTTACTAATTGACATATTATTATCATTAAATATTATGATTAGCTTTTTTTGTTTAGAACCAATATCATTCAATGCCTCTAAAGCCATTCCACCTGTTAAGGATCCATCTCCAATCAGTGCAACAACTTGATAGTTCTCATGTCTTAAATCACGAGCAATCGCATAACCTAGTGCTGCAGAAAGTGAAGTTGATGAATGACCTGCTTCCCAGCAATCATATTCACTTTCAGAACATTTTTGAAAGCCAGATAAACCGTCCTTTTTTCGTAATGTTGAAAATCTACAGGCCCTACCCGTTAAAATTTTATGTGTATAACATTGATGTCCCACATCAAATATCAATTTATCTTTTGGAGAATCGAAAACATAGTGCATGGCAATTGTTAATTCAACAACACCCAAGTTACTAGAAAGATGTCCGCCTGTTTTTGATATAGATTGAATTAAAAAATCACGTATATCTTGGGCTAAAACATTTAATTCAGCAATTGATAAATCCTTAATTTGTGATGGTTTTTCTATGTCATAAACTTGTCTAATTTTACTCATATAACCCATCCTTTTATATATCGTTTAAAAAGACTAGCCATAAGACTAGTCTATAAAGTCCTACTATTAATATACGCTTTTAGTACGTTCTTTTCAATAAGCTATCAACTAGCTTACTAAGTTTATCTGTATTACAACTTAATTTAGAAAGCTCACTCTGTATGGTTTCATCGTATGATTTTACCATTTGTTTTGCTTTGTCTAAACCAAGTAAAGAAACAGCGGTAACCTTATTATTTTCTAAATCACTTTTGGACTTTCCAAGTACTTCTTCACTTTGTGTAACATCTAGTATATCGTCTTGCATTTGGAATTCTAATCCAAGCGCATAACCAATTTCAATATAGCTATTATAATCATCTTTCTTATTAGCTATAATACAAGCACAAATTAACGGTAATGTGATCAATTTAGCTGTTTTGTATTGATCAATTTCAAGCAATAGTGCTAATGTTGGATTCTCATTTTCCTCACTAGCAATATCTAATGTTTGTCCATAAATCATTCCATCTACACCAGAATATGTACTTAAAGCTCGAACAAGCTCGATTTTTTGTTCAGCAGAACATTCACTATCTAAGACCACTTCAAAGGCTTTAGTAAGTAAAGCATCACCAGCTAAAATGGCTGTAGCTTCATTGAAAGCTTTATGACAACTTGGCTTTCCTCTTCTTAAATCATCATTATCCATCGCAGGTAAATCATCATGAATTAAAGAATATGTATGAATCATTTCGATCGCACATGCACATGGATATCCAATTCTAGGGTCTATACCATATCCTTCAAGAGTCGCAAATAATAAAGCAGGTCGAACACGTTTTCCTCCATTCATCAAAGAGTATGCCATTGCTTCTTTGGTGTAGCTGTCATCATTTTCATTAACTCTCATCAATAAATAATCTTCGAATTCACGAATTTGATACATCTTCTTTCACCTCCATTAATTGGTCCATTTTTAATTCAAATGCTTTTAATTGACTTTCACATTGTTTGGATAGTTTTAAACCTTCTTCAAATAAAGTCATTGCTTCTTCTAATTCTAAGTCATTATTATTTAGTTTTTTCACAATTTCATCAAGTCGTGACATTGCTTCTTTGAACGTTTGTTTTTTATTCGCCATGAGATTTCTCCTTTATCGTTAAAATTTTTGATGTAACTACACCATCTTGAAAAAGCGTTGTGATTTTTTCATCAACATTTAAATCATGAATAC
>CAVGPK010000127.1:0-3811 GCA_963631155.1 bacterium
AAGTCTAATAAAAAAATGTGTGGAAATTGCGAATCAAAAACAAGTAAAATCTGGACTTATTACTTTTGATCCGGATCCATGGAAGATATTTTTTCCAGAACGAAAATGTAAACATATTACTACAATGGATGATCGAATTCAACTGGCTTCAAATTTTGGCATTGAAATCTTTTATATTATTACTTTTAGTAAAGAATTCGCATCTTTACAAGTCGATCAATTTCATCATTTATTAAAAAATATGCATGTTGAACATTTAGTTTGTGGATTTGATTTTAAATATGGATTTAAAAATAGTGGAAATGTAGATATTTTACAAAAACAAAATCTATTTCCTGTGACGATTGTTGAACGTGTTGATTGCGAAAATCAAAAAATATCCTCATCTCGGATTGAACCTTTAATTTGTGGGGGGGAAGTAGATAAAGCAAATCAAAATTTAGGCTATATCTATTCTATGCGAGGAATAATTGAACATGGTTTTAAAAGAGGTACGAAACTATTAGATATTCCTACCGCAAATTTAAAAGTAGATGAAGAATACCTTATTCCATCCCCCGGAGTATATGCAGGATACGTATCTTTGAATGATAGGATGTACGGAGCTATGATCAATATAGGAAATAATCCAACATTTGAAAATAAAAAAGTAACAATAGAAGCTTATATATTCGATTTTCATGAAGATATTTATGGTCGAGATGTTCGCTTTTATTTTCAAATAAAAACTCGAAATGAAATTAAATTTAAATCATTTCTAAATTTAAAAGATCAACTGAACCGAGATATTCTAACTTGTAAAAAGGCGATCATAGAAAATCCTTATTTATTAGAATCAACATGCCAACTATGGAATAAGAATTTTTTTGAGTTTCATAATGAATTTTGATATACTAAATATAAAGTGAAGGTGATACATATGGCTAAAGAATATATAGAATTAGAACCTGGAAATGAGTACGGAGTCATTTCATTAAATAAATCCGTATTTTCTACTATCGCAAAAAATGTTATTGACGAAGATGAAAATGTTGTTATTGCTGAAGGAACAAAACCTTTTAAAGCAGGTGTTGTGACAAAAGTAGAAAATAATAAATTAACACTGAACGTGCCTATCAAGGTGAATCATCAAGCAAACGTGAGTGATGTTTGTTTAAACCTACAAAACAAGATCTTTGAAAGTATTTCTTATATGACGGATTATAAACCTGATGCGATTTCTATTCAGGTGATCGGATTTATTTTTTAGGAAATCTTTTGTAGATTTCCTTTTTTAGAATATGAGTATTTCATTTGAAAATTATCTTGTTGTAGGAATATCATCAAGAGCCTTATTTAATTTAGAAAAGGAAAATGAGGTTTTTGAAAAAGAGGGATTAAATGCATACAGGGATTACCAAATCATTCATGAAAATGATGTTTTAGAACCTGGAAGTGGATTTAGTTTAGTCAAAAATTTATTAAACATTAACAAGCTTGCGAAAAGAAAATTAGTTGAAGTTATTGTTATGTCTAGAAATAGTGCAGATACTTCACTCAGAATTATACATTCGTTAGATCATTATAAAATGGATGTTGGCCGTATGGTTTTAAGTGGTGGAGAAGACATTAGCCGGTATTTATCTGCTTTTGGTGTTGACTTATTTTTATCTTGTAATGAAAATGATGTATCAAATGCGATACAAAATGGATTTGCGGCCGCGATGATTTATACTCGTGATAAAAAGTACGCGATTCCTGATGAACAAATACGAATTGCTTTTGATGCAGATGCAGTCATCTTTTCAGCTGAATCTGAAAAAATTTATAAAGAAAGTGGATTAGATGCTTTTAATCAAAATGAAATCAAAAATCAAGATATCGCATTGTCAAAAGGGCCAATGGCTAATTTTCTAAAGGCTTTATCCAAATTACAAGAAGAAACAAAAGAATTAAATATTTTAAGGACCGCAATTGTTACTGCTCGTAACAAAGATACTGGGGTTCGTGTTATAAAAACTTTGAGAAGTTGGAATATCGTTGTAGATGAAGTCTTCTTTATGCAAGGAGCCAACAAAGCCGAAGTATTAAAATGCTTTGGTGCAAATATATTTTTTGACGATCAGGACGTACATGCAGCTCCAGCTAGTAAATTAGTTCCAAGTGCTCGTGTACCATATAAAAAAGGAGAATTATAGAAATGAATCGACATGAAGTAAGAGTAATCGCTATGCAAAGCGTTTACCAATATTTATTGCTAGGAAAAGACATTCGTAAATGTGTTTATGATGTTACAAAAGGATCAAATGAAATTGATGGATATCTTTATTCTTTAACTATTGGTACCATTGAAAATAAAGATGCCTTTGTACAAAGAATTAATGAATTATTACGTGATGATTGGGAGTTTGATCGTTTAAGTATGCTTGAACAATCTATATTATTAATTTCTTTTGAAGAAATTTTGGCTAACGATACACCAAAACCTGTAGTTATTAATGAAGCCATTACATTAGCTAAAAAATATTGTGATGACAATTCATATAAATTAATTAATGGGGTATTAGATCAATTATGAGACAAGAAATGGTTGTAAGTATTTCTGATCTTGTTTTAAGAATAAAAAATATTTTAAATCAAACGATTGATTTAAATGGAATATGGATTCAAGGCGAAATCAGCAACCTAACGAAGCATAGATCAGGACATTATTATTTTTCTTTAAAAGATAAAACAGGCGAATTAAATTGTGTTATGTTTTCAAGTTATGTTTCACGCTTAGATTTTGATGTTCAAGAAGGAAGTAAAGTACTTGTAATGGGGACAGTAAATGTCTATGAACAAAGAGGTCAATTACAACTTGTTATTCGACAAATGAAAAAAGATGGTGTCGGTGAATTATATTTAGAGTTTGAAAAAAGAAAAAAAGAACTCAGTCTTGCCGGATATTTTAATGAAAATCACAAAAAATTAAAACCCGATTATATAGAAAAAATTGGCGTAATCACTGCCAAAGAAGGGGCTGCACTTCAAGATGTTCTTACAACAATTCAAAAAAAATGGCCAATGATGAAAGTTACTTTATATCCAGCTTATGTACAAGGTAAATTTGCATCTAAATCAATCATTCAAGCACTCAAGTATGCAGATCAATTTGGTCATGATGCTTTACTTATCGTACGTGGTGGCGGAAGCTTTGAAGATTTATTTTGTTTTAATGATGTCGAATTGATTCAAACTATATATAATTTAAATACGTATACTGTATCTGGAGTTGGACATGATACAGATACAACTTTATGTGATTTAGTAAGTGATTATCGCTGCGTCACACCTACAGCAGCGGCTTCTTGGGTTTGCTTAGATCAATATGAAGTTTTAAATCAAATTAAAGAAAATCGAAATTCTATGGTTCGTCAATTATCTCATTTAATGGATATTAATCGAAATCAATATATACAATTATGTCGCAATCCTTATTTAAAGGATCCCAAAAATTGGATTATAGATAAAAATTTACGTTTAGATTCTTATCTTCATCAATTAGAAAAATGTAAAAATGAATATGTAAATAAAATCGATGGTATCCATCTTATTCGGAATAAATTGATGAGTGAAATGAGAATGTTATTAGAATCAAAGAAATCTGAATCAAATCAAAAGGCACAAAATTTATCAACAAGTATGAATACCTATTATCAAAATCAAACACATAAATTTTATAATTTTTGTGATTTATTAGATGCATTTTCTCCATTAAAAATTTTAAAAAGAGGATACTCCGTTACTTCTAAAGAAAATCATATCATTCATAGTATTCATGATTTAAATG
>CAVGPK010000128.1:0-3796 GCA_963631155.1 bacterium
AGAAGAAAAAATCAAGCTAAAGCTAATAAGCTTTGGCTTTTTTTGATGTATACTAGTAAAAAAGGAGTAAGGTATTTATATGTATTTTAAAAAAATAAGTAGTATTTTATTTGCAGGAGTACTCTGCCTATCCCCTCTTGGGATTCAGGCAGGTACAATCTATGCGACAAATGAGGATGGAACAAAAAACTATACTTCCATTGATGATGCGTGGGATGCAGCACAAAATGGTACAAAAATTATCATGAATAGCGATTGGAATCTTTCTAGTCGCTTAGTATTAGATAGTAATAAAACCGCAACCATTGAAATGAATGGTCATAAAATTTCTAGAAATCTAACGAGTGCGAAAACCAATGGTGAAGTCATTAAATTGTGTTCGGATTCTACACTTACCTTAAGTGGACAAAATGCGCCAAAGACAAGATTTGATTTCAAAGGCTATTTTTATGGAGCAAGTACAGATGCACAAACCATTTCTGGAGGATTAATCACAGGTGGATATAGCACCAATGGTGGTGGTGGAATTCACATGAAGAGTGGTTCAACCTTAAAATTAGATTCAATATCTGTTTCAGGAAATAAATCCAATCGCTCTTTAGGTACGGATGGTCATGGTGGAGCTATTTATATGGATGGTTCTGGTGATCAATTGATTATGAATAATGCAGAAATCACATTTAATGCAGCACAAAGAAATGGTGGAGGAGTTTATGTCAATAATAAAGATTCCTCTATCGAAATGAACAACAACTCGCAAATCATTGATAATTCTGCAGGGGCAAACCTTGATAATCTTGGTTACGGTGTTGCCAATGGCGGTGGCATTGCGATTGACGCTGAAAATGTAACTGTCACTTTAAATAGTGGAAGTAGTATCACTGACAATTATTGTCATGCCTATGGTGGTGGCATCTATTCCAACGCCAAAAATACAAAGGTATATTTAAATGCTTCTTCCATTGACACAAATTCATCCGATGATAATGGTGGTGGAATTTATTTTAAATATTCGAAATTTGAAGTGGGTTCAACTAATAAGGATGGTCAAATTCTCAACAACAAATCTCAATTATCGCATGATGGTGGAGGCATTTATGCTGATCGTTGTATTTTTTCAAGTAATCAAGGAAAAATAGATGGAATCACTTTTACAGGAAATTCTGCGGATAGAGGTGGAGGTATGAGTATTCAACAAGAAAATGTAACCATTTCAAATTGTACCTTCAAAAATAATAGTGCCAATACAGGTGCGGCTATCGACATAGAAAATGATGATATTATATTAGAAAATTTAACAGTCCAAGAAAACACAACAACCTCTGATAAAAGTGGAGCTGTAGAAATCGTTTGTTATAATGACATCACATTAAATGGTATACTCAACATCACAAACAATACAAACTCTGTAACCAATACAAATGCAGATTTACACGTAGATACATTCAATGATGTTTATTCTTACATTATAAGCACTCCAAATACATCAAGCAAAATTGGACTATTCATTGACTTTGCTCGTACTTTGGCAAAAAATCAAACTAGTGATGCGACAAATATTTATTATGTCAACAATCCAAATGACTACACGATAAGATATGATGAAAGTTCAAAACAAATTGTATCTGAAACGAAAACAAATACATCTGAAGAAAATCAAGATGAACAAGCAACCCAAGACCAAGATACACAAACCTATACATTAACCATGAACATGGTTAATGAAGCAGGTACTTGGCAAAACACACAAAAGATGACAGTCGATGAAAATACCTTATTTGAACTTCAAGCTCCTGTTGTTGAAGATAAAGAATTCGTAGAATTCAAAGATATTCCAGAAGGAATGAATGTAGAAGAAGATGTTATTAAAACCGATGAAGTCACACAAGATATGGATATTACGATTGTCTATTCCGATGAAGACAGTGAAAATTTAGAAACTGGTAGTATCTTTGGAGATGGTAATACAATGATCACAGCTGTTATTATTGTTATCATAGTTGTACTTGGAACATTCATCTTTATGAAGAAGAAAAAATCAAGCTAAAGCTAACAAGCTTTGGCTTTTTTTGTTGTATACTATACACAAAGGAATAGGGTAAATTTATATGAACAAAAAAATAATGAGTATTTTATTTGCAGGTGTACTCTGCCTATCCCCTCTAGGCATTCAGGCAAGTACAATCTATGCGACAAACGAAGATGGAACAAAAAACTATACTTCCATTGATGATGCGTGGGATGCAGCACAAGATGGCACAAAAATTGTCATGCAGGAAGATTGGAATCTTTCAAGTCGGCTTGTTTTAGATAGTAATAATATCGCATTAATTGAAATGAATGGACATAAGATTTCTAGAAATCTAACGAGTGCGACAACCAATGGCGAAGTCTTTAAATTATGTTCCAATTCAACACTTGATTTAACAGGAAGAAATGCACCAAATACCACTTTCCATTTCAATGGATATGTCGATGGGGTAAGTACAAGCTGTGTAACCAATTCTGGAGGACTCATTACAGGTGGTTATAGTACCAATGGTGCTGGTGCCATCCATATGAAAAGTGGTTCTCACCTTAATTTAGACTCAGTCTCTATTTCAGGAAATAAATCCAACCGTTCAAAAGGTTCTGATGGTCATGGTGGAGCCATTTATATGGATGGTAAATTTGATGGATTAATGATGTATAATTCAGAAATTTCATTTAATGCAGCCCAAAGAGATGGCGGTGGTGTTTATATCAATAATTCAAAATCTGCCGTTGTTATGTTCGACTCTGACATTGTAAATAATACAGCCGGAGCAAGTCTTACTGGTTTAGATAGTGATGCAGCTTGTGGTGGAGGCATTGCGGTCATGGATAATGATGTGCAAATCTACATAAGAGAAAATAGTAAAATCGATGATAACTATGCCCATGGCTATGGTGGTGGTATTTACTCCAACGGAAAAAATACAGCCGTAAAATTAGAAAACTCAAGTATTAGCTTTAATACATCCGATAATAATGGTGGAGGCATTTATTTTAATTATTCCAACTTTGAACTCACATCAGATGAGCATAATGGTACAATTTCATACAATGAAGCTCAATCATCTGATTCAGGTGGAGGTCTTTATGCCGCCCGTTGTTATTTCTCCAGCAATCAAGGAAAAATTGACGGCATTACCTTCAAAGGCAATTATGCAACAAGTGGTGGAGGCATTAATATTCATCAAGAAAATGTAACAGTATCAAATTGCACTTTCACCGATAATAAAGCAGGTTGTGGTAGTGCGATTAACGTGCAAAATGACAATTTTATACTCCAAGATTCAACCATTCAAAATAACACAACCTCTAATGATTATACAGGAGCTGTACATGTCGATGGATATAATGACATCACTCTACAAGGAGTCATCACAATCACAAACAACCCAAATAAATATACAGGTACGGATTCCGATTTATGTCTAAATACGATTGGTGTACCTAAATCCTATATATTAAGTGCACCTGATGCATCTAGTAAAATTGGATTATATATTGATGAGGCTCGTACTCTAGCAAAAAATCAAACAAGTGATGCGACAAACATTTATTATGTGAATAATCCAAACAAATATACGATACGTTATGATGATAGTTCAAAAGAAATCATTTCAAATGAAACCACTGGTGGAGGTGGAGCTAGCATGGATTGGGGTGAATCTGAGCAGAGTGAGGAAAGTCAAGATACACAAACAACAAACTCTCAAGAAGAAACTCAAACATTTACAGTAACTATGAACATGGTTAATGAAGCAGGTAC
>CAVGPK010000129.1:0-3775 GCA_963631155.1 bacterium
TTCTTTTTTCTTTCATATATAGCCTCCTTTCCGTAGGAATCTTTATTCCTCCCTTTATATACTATTCACATATTTTTTGAGAAATCCTCAAATTAATATGACAAATTTTTAGTTCATTGTTAAAATACTTTTTAACGAGGAAACATATGACAATTCAAAGTAATACAAAATTATCAAAAAAAAGAGTTATTATTACACTTCTTGTATTCGCTATTACACCATTATTAGCACATATTTTAAATATATTTTTATCTCAGTATGATATAGCATTAATGTTCTCATTAAACCTTTGTGCAACAATCCTCATCATATATAATTGGAATTTATTTGGAATTCATTATAATCGTGCAAAATACAATTTCTTTGATACATGTATCTATGCATTTATAGCATTCGTTTTAATTACATTATGGACTTATCTTAGCAATCGCTATTTAAGATGTATTATCATCATGCCTTCTTCTCAAATACTAAAACGATATGGTTATGCGAGAATTGGAATGTTGATTGCATACTCATTCTCTGAAGCAAGCATTATTAATATCGTTGAAAAAGTTTCTACTGATCATATACAAATCAATCATCGTGAATTACAAGTCATTTTATTATCTGGTATCGCAATTGGAATTTTATTAACAATTCTGTTTCTTCCTAGCAAAAATATCCTAACGATATTGATTACACTTTTATATAACGTAGTACTTTGTACGATTTTATCCTATTTCTACAACCAATCTCACTCCTTTATACCAGGAATGATCGGACTAGCTAGTAGCAACTTATTCTTTATGATCATGGGCTTATTATAAGTCACAAAAAAAGCCGGAATTCCGGCTTTTTCGTTTGTTTGTTTTAGAAATTATCATTCATCAACTTCAATGAGTCCATACCCGCCATCATGACGAGAATAAACGACCGCAATTTTTTCACTATCTTCATCTTTATAGATATAGAAGTTGTGTCCAGATAATTCCATCTGCATGATTGCTTCATCCAATTCCATTTCTTCTGCGATAACAGATTTCGTTTTAACTGGAATATCATTTTCTTCATCTTCTTCAATTTCTTGAATAAAAGCATCAGCAAGATGTTCTTTATGTCTCTTACTTAAACGTGTCTTTTGTTTTCTAATTTGATCTTCTAATTTATCAATCGCAAGATCTACAGCTGCATAAAAGTCATCATTCACAACTTCAGCTCTTAAAATACCAATTTTGCTAGGAATTGTTACTTCAACCTTTTGTGAGTTAGGATAAACTCTTGCGACAACCCTAACAATTGTGTTTTCATCAATGATTAAGTATTTACTTAAAGATGATAACTTAGTCTCAATTTTCTCCTTCATCGCTGGTGTAACTGTTACATTTTTTCCTACAATTTCGAACCTCATAAATAATTCCTCCTGTCTAAAATTGTATATAGAATCAGCCATTAGGCCTTTGAAAGTTTTATGTTTTTTATTATTTCCTCTATATTTCTTTTTCTATAATTATTATAACAGTTATATAACAAATGTTGTGAATAAAATGTGAATATTTCTATTCACATTCCACTAATTTTTGTAACCATTTGAAAACAACTACCATTGCATAAGAATCCATTCCACAATATTTCTTTAAATCTTCAATGATTTTCTTCTTTTCTTCTAAATCTGTATCATCATTATAGTCAAGATGTCTCCATTGGAATACCGCGTCCATTCCTTGACGAATATCTAAATCGTGATATCCAGGATCATCCATCATACTCATAATAGATTTCAAAGACCAACGACCCTTCATTCTAACATCATAAACAGTACCTGTTAGAAATGGTAATTGTAGATCTTCCATCCTTTCATTGATTAACAACAATTGTTCAGAAAGATCTGGATACATTCCCGATAGTTCTTGTATTCGTACTTTTTCTGCACCATCTGCATTATACGCAATAACACTACCAATAGAAGGAATATCTTTCACTAGATTTTCCGCAAGATCTCTACGATCATCATGAATATTTAAATACACTTTTTTCTTAATCGATCCATCTTTTTCCATAATGATTAAAGCATATTCAAATGGCAACACATCGTATGGTTTCATGCCTATATATGGTGGTATCGCAAATCGTTCCCATTCAAAATCAAGAAATGCGATTGGAAATCGTATATGAGAAAGCCATGTACGTAACGCTAGATTATCTACATAAATACCATTTCCTCTATCCGCCATTATTTGTGCATATTGTTGACGACTACCTTCTATTCTATCTGTATCTGCATTTCTCAAATAATCAATACAATCATTTTTCATATGATATTTTTCACTAGAAGCAATCAGAGTCAAAATAGAATTATCGTCCATAATTTCTTCATCAGGAAAACATTGTTCATAATATTTGCATTTGCTTTTACCTGTGCATTTATTTGTTCTTACAGGTTTTGATAATTGATTCGCATCAATATTTTCCATTTCTTGAAGAATTGATGTTGGATCTTTTATAGTATTATAAATTGTTTCTTTGATTGATTGTGTTGGATGATTGTTATTATTGTAAAAACAATCAGTTATCACAAATAATTGTTCTGTGTCTAGCTCTTCACCACGAATATAATTCGCATTTAAGTGAATCATATAAATGTTATCTAATGAGATTCCATTCTTTTCTAATACCCAAACGGTATTGTTGTAGAATGCCATATCATTAGCGTGTGGATATATCCCCGCAAATAAGAAATACAAATCATGCCCATGTTTTGTGCGATGTAAAAATGGAACTTTAATTCTTAGGTTACCAGATTCAAATCTAGCTTTTACAAGCCATTCATATTCATTTAATGCATGTAGTGCTTTCTTTTTATCATCTCCAACAGCACCTAAGAAATAATCTTGAATATGTAATTTTTTAATCGCAAGATCTGTTATCTTTTCATCTAAACGTACAAATGGATGATAATCATTTTTATCATCCTGCATATCTTTTAGAAATATATATGGACATCTACAATACTTTTTATAATCACTGATATGAAACATAACTAATCCCGGATAATTGTAACACATGTATGATTTAATGATTGAACAATATAGAAAACAATTGAAATACTGTTAAGCATACAGAAACAATTAAAATCAAAAACAAGATAATGATCCAAAACCTTTGAAATTTTGTAAATTTAGAAAAATTAATTTTCTTCATAACAGTATTTTATAACAAAATTAAAAAAATGCCTATTTCTAGACATTTTTAGGTTAAGCGCAGGATCAGGGATTTGAACCCTGGCACCGGTTTCCCGATCTACGAGCTTTCCAAGCCCGCCCCTTCAACCGCTTGGGTAATCCTGCAGTTTCATTTTTGACGCCTATTTAGTTTACAACACTACATTCAGAAAAGCAATCATATATTTTTTGTTTCTCTCTATATTTTCTAAAAAATATAAGATATAATTCTTCTATATTTGGGAGGAATACAATGAAAAAATTAATGAATACTTTAGCTGCAATCACTATGGCAGCAACATTAACAGCTTGTTCTTCATCTTCTTCTACATCAGCATATAGTGGAGAAACTACAGGAACAGCTAAAGGAATGAATGGTGATGTCACTGTCACATTAACACTTAAAGATGGAAAGATTACAGATTGTACAGCTGAAGGAAAAGACGAAACTCCAGGTAAAGGCGACGTTGCAATCGAAGAAGTAACAGCTCAAATCAAGGAAACAGGTAAGATTTCTGTTGATGCAACTTCAGGTGCTACAGTTACTTCTGATGCAATCGTTGAAGCTGCAAAAG
>CAVGPK010000130.1:0-3588 GCA_963631155.1 bacterium
ATAATATGGATGAAATCATATAATCTATTTTCAGAAAATAGATGAAAATTATGATATTATAGTTCTTGAGGTGAACCCATGAATAAATTAGAGAAAGCACGAGCACAAATTGATTCGATTGACAGTCAAATGGCTAGTCTTTATGAATCTAGATTAGATGCTGTTAAAGATGTAATCGCATATAAGATTGAAAATGATCTACCCATACTTGATAGTGGTCGAGAGCAGGTTGTGATTGATAAAAATTTGAAATACATTCAAAATCAAGAATATAAAAGTTATTATGAAACATTCATAAAGTTTATTATGAAAGAATCCAAAGCCTATCAAAGAACGTTACAATCCCATGATAAAGTTGCTTATTGTGGCGTAGAAGGGGCCTTTAGCTACATGGCGAGCAGTCACTTGTTTGAACCTAATCCAAAGCTTGGCCTATCTAGCTTTGAAGAAGTCTTTCAAAAAGTAGTGAACCAAGAAGTTCAATTTGGTGTTATTCCATTTGAAAATACAAACTCAGGACTTGTTGGAGAAGTTATGGATCTATTATTAAAATATCCGGTTTACATTCAACAGACGTATGATTTGAAAGTGGAACAATGTCTATTGGGACTTCAAAACGCAACCTTAAAAGATATTGAGTGGGTTTATTCAAAAGATCAAGCATTAGCGCAAGCTAAGGATTTTTTGAAAGAACTCAACGTACAAACTGTAGCCTATCCAAATACGGCTATGGCCGCTCAATATGTCGCAAGTCAAAAGGATGTCGCAAAAGCAGCGATTGGCGCAAAAGAAAATGCGGAATTATATGGTCTAAAGGTTCTTGCCTCAAATATTGAAGGCAATGCTCCAAATACAACACGCTTTTTAGTTATTGGGTTAAATCCAAGTACAAGTGGCAATCGTTTTAGCTTGTTGTTGACGACAAAACATGAAAGTGGTGCTTTATCTAAAATTATTAACTGCATCGCTAAAGATGGATTGAATATGGAAAGTATTCAATCTCGACCAATGAAAAACAAACCGTTTGAATATTTTTTCTTCATTGAAATTGAAGGGAATTATGAAAGTGCAAAACAATGTGTTACACAAATCAAGGATGTTTGTGAAAGTGTAAAAGTATTAGGATCATATTCACTAAAGGAGGATAAATAAGATGAGTTTTGTCAAAGAAAGTGTAAATCAAACCCCAATTGTAGATACTGTATTTTCCATTGTTGCCAAGGCTAAGGAGGCTAAGGCAAAGGTAGGAGCAGAAAATGTCGTGGATGCCACTATTGGATCTTTATATGATGAAAATGGAAATTTAGTCGCATTAGATAGTGTGTTTCATTCATTAAAAAATTTAGATAATAAAATCTTAGCTGCCTATGCTGCAAGCTTTACAGGAAATCCAGACTTCCGCAATAAAGTATACGAATGGGTATTGGATGGAAATAGTCATCTTCAACATGAAGTCATCGCAACACCAGGAGGAACTGGCGCAGTAGGTATGACTTTACAAGAATGTTTGGATGAAGGTCAAACTGTGATTTTACCAGAAATTGCGTGGGGATCTTATGCTCTAATGGCACAAATGCATAATTTAAAGGTTGAAAACTATAGTTTATTTGATGGAGATCATTTTAATATTGAATCTTTTAAATCTGCATGTAAAAAGACGATGGAAGTTCAAAATCGATTGGTCATCGTAATGAATGATCCATGCCACAATCCTACAGGCTATTCTTTAAGCCATGAAGAATGGAAAGAAGTTATCTCTTTCTTGAATGAATGTTCAAAAACGCATGCGATCGTTTTATTAAATGATATTGCCTACATTGACTTTTCTTATGGACAAAAGAAAGCGAAAGAATACTTTGGATTGTTTGATCAAATTGAAAAAAATGTTGTCATTATCGTTGCGTTTAGTTTATCTAAATCTATGACAAGCTATGGACTTCGTTGTGGTGCTGCCATTGTTTTAGCACAAGAAGCAAGTGCAGTAGAACAGGTGAAAATCGTATTCGAAAAGAATGCTCGTGCAACATGGTCGAATATTAATAATGGGGCTATGGCCACATTTGTCGATGTTCTTGATCATCATTTAGATGAATATGATGAAGAAAGAATGGAATATGTTCATTTATTAAAAGAGCGTAGTGATCTCTTTGTCAAAGAAGCTAAAGAGGTTGGCTTAAAACATTATCCTTATAAAGAAGGTTTCTTTATTACTTTGGCTGTCGATAATAAGACTAGAGATATCTTCCATGAGAAGATGATGGAAAACAATATCTTTACAGTAAAAGTAAATAAAGGTATTCGTGTTGCGATATGTTCTTTGTCTGTTGAAAAGACGAAGGGACTTGCGAAAAAGATGAAAGATATTTTAGATACGATTGAGTGTTAGTCTATGTCAAAAGAATTTAAAGCAATATTTGCACAGGCTATGTCCATTGTGACACATAAGCCAAGTCAATATGCCAAAAATATAACGTTACGCTACCCTTTTACATCTACTTTTACAGGAAACAAAGTCCGTATTTGTTTAGATAACTTTACAGGAAAAGAAAGTGTCACATTTGATTCAGTTACGATTGGTCGTGTTATTCGTAATCAAGATGTAGATTCTACTTCTATATTAGATTTTACATTTGATGGAAGTAAAAGCTTAACTTTATTGCCAGGACAACAAGCATATAGTGATGAATTAGAGTTCGATGTAAAACAAGGCGTATCATATGCGATCAGTTTTTATTTTAAAGACTTTACCCATCTACGCTGTGGAGTCTATACACAAGGCCCTTTAAGCAAGGGGTATTTTGGTGAAGGTGACTTTAGCCATAGTGGTGTGATGGATCATGATTTAAGCATGAAAACATCTTGGGTTTATTTCTTAAGTGAAGTTAGTGTGCTAACAGATGTGAGTCATAGGGTAGTAACTTGTTATGGAGATTCGATTACGAGTCAAGATTGGCCGGATTACCTTCAAAAAATGATGTGGCAAAACGATAAGGATGTTTCTGTTGTACGTAAGGCTGTGAGTGGTACACGTATTTTAAGAGAATATCATTGTGTTCAATATGAAGCGTATGGTCTTCAAGGAGATCATCGTTTTGAACATGAAATGCACGTAGCTGGAAGTGATACTTTGATTATCTTACAAGGTATCAATGATATTATTCATCCTGTCGGTGTTGAATCCAATGAATTTCGTCCTTGGTCAGATTTACCAACAAGTCAAGAATTGATTGATGGACTCACAAAGTATGTAGAGTATGCTCATTCGATTGGCATGAAAGTCTATATGGGAACCTTGATTCCAATTGAAGGTTGGCGTACATATGCAGATTTTAGGGAAAATCTAAGACAAGAAGTAAATACTTGGATTCGTGCAACGGATATTCTTGATGGTGTGATTGATTTTGATAAAGATATTTCCCAAGAAAATAAGATGATTGTTGAATTTGATAGTGGTGATCATTTGCATCCGAGTTCAAAAGGCTATGAACAAATGGCTAAAACAGCCTTTCAGGCATTGGAAAAGAAGGAAATTTTATAAAATTTCCTTCTTTTTGGCTACAATAAAACCCCCAGATATTCTGGGGGTCA
>CAVGPK010000131.1:0-3377 GCA_963631155.1 bacterium
ATAATATATAATTCATAAAAATATCATAAAATCCCTAGAAATATAAAAAAATCGTATGATCTATCCTATATTTATCATACGATTAAGAATATTATTGGCTTTTTCGATCTTCAAACGCTTTTTGTAAAGTCATCGCATCTGTATAATCTAAATGACTGCCCATAGGTATGCCATAAGCTAAGCGAGAAACTTTACAACGCCCTTCCAACAGTTTAGATATATATAATGATGTTGTCTCCCCTTCTACAGTAGGATCTAAAGCTAAAATGACTTCTTCAGTGTTTTCATCGATACGTTTAATTAAATTTTTTATATTTAATTGTTCTGGTAATATTCCTTTTTGTGTATTAATCAAACCATCTAGAACATGATATACGCCATTATAATGTTCCATAGATTCAATAGCACTAATATCTTTTGTGCTTTGTACTACACAAATCATATGATGGTTCCTATTTTTGTTTTTACAATAAATACACTCTCTATCTATGTCATCTGTAAGGTTATTGCATATATGACATTTTTTCACTTTCTTTTTTAATTTATTCAAAATATCAGAAAAAGCTTCTATATCTTCACCTGACCATTCCAATACTGTAAAGGCATACCGTTCTGCTGTTTTATATCCTACACCAGGTAATTTCTGAAATTCATATATCAAATCATCAAATGTCTTAGGGTACATATTAATCCTCCTTTATTTCTAAATTAGGAAATAATCTTTTCATATTCTCTTCTACACTCAATTCAGTATCTTGTTGCACATCATTTACTTTTAGTTGCACATCACAAGGTTCAGGCAAAGTGCCATGTATCATTCTTTCTTTGAACTCATCAACTACTCGACTTTGTTGAACTTTGTCAATCGCAAAAACCTTTTTGGATTTACCTAATAAAACATCCATAAAATCTTCGTATCCATTTGTAAGTTCATACTCGTTAATTTGTTTTGCGAGAACATCACTAGTAACACATACGACAATATAATTACTTCCACTAGCCATTATCGAACTATTTTGTAAAGTAACGGCATATTTTCCGTATCGTAAGTCTGATATGAAATTTCCTATATTTTGAAATTTTGTTGTATCTATATTTCTTTCCATCTTATTGGCGCCCACAAGCAGTTGAATTACATATTCGTCATTTAATATGATTTTATTATCTGGTATTTCTGAGTTTTTTAATGTTTCACGTGAAACATCAGAAATCATATTTGATTCCGAAATACCTTTTTTATCGTTAATTTCATCTTTTTTATGAATTATATCTGAGTTATCAGAAGGCTCATCATATGACATTTCATAATTTTCTTCATCTTCAAATTTAATGTTTTTCTTATCATTCATATTTTTTTCTTCATATGAATGACTTGTTAATTTCAATAAACAGGCTTCTAAGTAATCAATAACACTTGATGCATAATTATATTTTGTATATACATCCATCAATTCTTCCATACATTGAATTCTGAATTGTATTGGAGTATGAATCATATATTTCTGAATTGTTTGTTTATTCATATCAGATACAAGGGATGAATTTTCAGAATATTGTAATATAATACTATCTTTTAATAAATGAATAAAATCAGACGTTAGTCTTTTCATATCCATTCCAGCATCCGCATGTTTTTTTAAACATTGAATAAATGTATCAACATCTTTTGAATACACATAATAAAATATTTGGCCAATATCATCGGATGTCAATACTCCATAAATTTTTCGGATATCATCTACATCTATATGACTTGAACAATAGGCAACACATTGATCTAAAATAGATAATGCATCTCTCATTCCTCCATCTGCCAATTGGGCAATCAAATTTAATCCATTTTGATCAACTTGAATCTTTTCATTTTCACAAACAACACTTAATCTTCTAACAATGTCATTTGTTGAAACTTTATTAAAATCAAACCTCTGACATCTTGAAATGATTGTAGGTAATACTTTATTTGGTTCTGTTGTTGCGAATATAAATACGACATGAGCAGGTGGTTCTTCAATCGTTTTTAGTAATGCATTAAAGGCTCCAGAAGTCATCATATGAACCTCGTCAATAATGTAGATTTTATATTTACCTTCCATCGGTGCATATTTTACTTTGTCAATTAAATTACGAACTTCATCTACTCCATTATTACTAGCTGCATCTATTTCAATAATATCTGGATGACTTCCATTGGCAGCCATTTTACAACTTTCACATTCTCCACATGGCGCATTTTCTGTATTTTTACAATTTAACATTTTCGCATAGATTTTTGCGATAGATGTTTTTCCTGTACCTCTTGGTCCACAAAATAAATAAGCATGTGCAATTCGATCTTGTTCAATCGCATTTTTTAAAGTTTGAATAATTTGCGTTTGACCAACAACTTCATCAAAATTTGTAGGTCTATATTTTCTATATAATGCTTGATATGCCATAGTTTTATTCCTTTCACCTTTCATATTATAACACATATATGAAAAGCAGAAATCATTCAGATTTCTGCTTTTTCTTCTCTATTCTTTTATTTTTGAAAAACGTTTTTAATAAATCTGAACATTCAGATTCTAATATGCCATTCATATATATAGGATGATGATTAAATTCTTTTATATCAAACAAATGTGCACATGAATCTACACATCCACCTTTTGGATCTTTTGCGCCATACACGACTTTACGAATTCTAGATTGTACAATAGCTCCAGCACACATTGGACAAGGTTCTAATGTAACATACATATCACAATCTTCTAATCGCCATGAATTTAATTTTCTACAAGCTTTTTGGATTGTGATCATTTCAGCATGCGCATTACTCTGTTGTTTTTGTTCGCGCTGATTATATCCACGAGCAATAATTTTATTATCTTTCACAATCACACAACCAATAGGAACTTCATCTTTATCAAATGCTTTTTTTGCCTGTTTCAACGCTTCCTTCATCCATTTTTCTTCATCCATTTTATTTTTCTCCTAAAATAAAAACTACTACACATGATGGAGCTTACTTAAGGCTGCTTCGTTCCCGACCTGACCTGATTCATAAGATATCATTGTAGTAGCTAAAACATTATAGCATATTCATTTAAAAAGAATCAAGATTCTTTCACGAGTTTGCCAGTCATATGAAAAGGTCAATCCCCATCATTATTATATCCTTGATCAAATACACAATGTGAAGTTTTATCATTTAAATTTAAATTATCTATTTTTGTCCTTCTTTTTCACCATGAAAATAAATATATCCAGTTTTTTCATCATACCAATGATTCATTGGTACACCATATGGAGAGCCATTTAACTAAAACAATCGATAAAACGGTACTTCGACAGTTGCAAATCTCTAAATGTTGCTAAAACGGCTTAACTGCCGC
>CAVGPK010000132.1:0-3363 GCA_963631155.1 bacterium
AGGATATGCAGATGAAAAAACATATCATAATATGGAAATTCAATATAGTATTTTGTTGAAAAAAGAATCAAAATATATTGATGATGTTAAATCTATTTTAAATTCAATGTGGGATGGTACTTCAAAATTAGATCCAGATAAGAAATATGCAGTAGGCACTTTTCAATATCTAATTGGTTTACAATATTCCTATATCAACGATGATCAGCATATGATGGAATATTTTAAACCTGCATTAGAAAATCTTGAAAATACTCCTTATGCAGAAGATATTCAAAATATTCTAAATAAAAAGCATTTGAGCTAACAACATGTTAGCTTTTTTTGTAGGTGTGCGATATAATGAAATGGCAATTTGGGAGGGATTTTATAATATGAAATTATATAATAGCTATACGCAAAGCGTAGAAGAATTAAAACCACTAGAAGAAGGAAAAATCTCAATGTACGTTTGTGGACCTACCGTCTATAATTATCCACATATTGGTAATGCTCGTCCTATTGTTGTTTTTGATACTTTAAAAAAAGCTCTTTCTATCCAAGGTTATGAGGTGACATTTGCATCAAATTATACGGATGTTGATGATAAAATTATTAAAACTGCAATTGAACAAAATGTTTCAGAAAAAGAAATTACAGATAAATTTATTGCTGCATACAACGAAGTGCGTATTGGACTTCATGCAGATTTACCCGATTATGCGCCTCGAGTAACAGAAACGATGGACAAAATTATTGAATTTATTCAGAAATTGATTGATTGTAATGCTGCTTATCAAGTAGATGGAGATGTTTATTTTCGCGTTAACAGTGATGAAAAATATGGTGAACTGTCTCATCAAAGTATTGAAGATTTAATGGTCGGCGCACGAATTGACGAGAATGAAAAAAAGGAAAATCCACTCGACTTTACATTATGGAAGGAAACACAAGAAGGAATTAAGTGGGATTCTCCATGGTCAAAGGGACGCCCTGGATGGCATACAGAATGTGTTGTAATGATTCAAGATGTTTTTAAAAAGAATCTTATTGATATTCATGGTGGAGGATTAGATTTAAAATTTCCACATCATGAAAATGAAATAGCGCAATGTGAAGTTTGTAATCATACGCGATTAGCAAATACTTGGGTACATAATGGTATGATAAATATCAATGGTATAAAGATGTCAAAATCACTAGGTAATGTATGGTGGGCCAAAGATCTAATTGCTAATCATGGAGGTAATTTAACACGTTGGCTTATGATTTCAACACATTATAGGGCACCATTAAATTTGAATGAAGAAGCTTTTTCAACTTCTAAAAAAGAATTAGATAAAATTGAAAATGCATATCGTCAAGCGTGCGTTAAATTAGCATTGTTAAATGGTAACGAAACAATACAATTTGATTCTTTATTTGACGACTTTATTATGTCTTTAAATGATGATTTAAATACGCCTAATGCCATAAGTGTCGTATACGAAATTGTGAAGAAAATTAATCAAACAGTACGACAAAAAGAAATTGATGTGAATCAATTATCTATTCTTGTTCATTCATTAGAAAAAATGTTATATGTATTAGGGATTGAATTTGAAAAAGTAGTTATGACTGAAGAAGATAAGAGCATTTATAAGGCTTGGAAAGATGCGGTTAAAGAAAAAGATTTTGAAAAAGCAGATGCTTATAGAAATAAACTGATGGAAAAAGGAATTCTATAATGGAAATTGTTACGGAAAACGCAACAAGTCTTGCGTGGATTGGTGATGCTATTATGTCTTTAGCAATACGCGAACATTTGTTAAAGTTAGGATATCAGAAACCAAAAATTCTCCAAAAAAAATCAGCTATTATTTGTTCAGCAAAAGGACAAGCTAGTATTTTAGAATCGATGATGTCAGAAAATTTTTTTGATGATAATGAAATACAAATTCTTTCTAGAGGACGAAATGCTACTATTCATTCTAAAGCAAAGAATGCTTCTCATAAAGTGTATTTGCAAGCGACTGCTTTAGAATCTTTATTGGGATATCTATATTTATATAATCATAAAAACCGATTAGATATATGTTTATCCCGTATTATAGAATTGGGAGATCAACTATGATTGTTTATGGAAAAAATGTTTATTCAACAATAACGAATGATCCATCATCCATTGAAAAAGTATTTGTTTTACAAGGCTTGAAGGATGCAAAACTTTTAAAATCAATTCAACAATTAAATTTAAGTTGTGAATTTTGTTCTCGTAGTAAATTGGACAAAATTGCACAAACTTCTCACCATAATGGAATTGCGTGTAAAGTTTCAGAAATTGAAACATATTCAATCGATGCATTACTACAAAAGGCTAAAAAACCCGGGTTGTTTGTATGTTTAGATGGAATACAAGATCCTCATAATGTAGGCGCAATATTAAGAACTTGTGATTGTGCTGGTGTTGATGGCCTTATTATGACTAAGCATAATAGTTGTGGCTTGACGCCTACTGTTGTTAAAGCGAGTACTGGAGCAGCTTATACTATTCCAGTGGCAGTTGTAACAAATCTTTCGATGACCTTAAAAAAATTGAAAGAAGCTGGATATTGGGTTGTTGGAACGGATATGAAAGATGCAAGAGAATATCGAGAAGGCATGTATGATATAAATACTGTTCTTGTGATTGGCTCAGAAGGGAAGGGAATTTCTCCATTGGTAAAGAAACAATGTGATTATATGGTTTATCTTCCAATGGTTGGATCTATCACATCTTTAAATGCGAGTGTTGCGTGTGCTATCTTACTTTACGAAGTTTATAATCAAAGAAACCCTAAAAAAGTTCAATAAAATTGAATTTTTTTCATTTTTAAGGACTTTTTCACATAATATTGTTATTATAAGGTTATGGAAATCAATATTTATGAATGGATCTATTTGATAAGACAAAATGATCATGAAGCACTAAGTAATTTGATTCAGTATTTCAGACCAGCAATAACACAAATATGGGCTGATTTTTTTAATCGTCCTCATAATGTCTTTTTGGTGGAAAAAGAAGATTTTTTTGTGGATGCAGATGAAATTTTATTGAATTGTATATCATTTTATCGCCATGATTTTAATAGATCATTTAAAGCCTATTATAAGCAATGTGTAAAAAATAAAGGTATAGATTATTCGAGAGTGAAATCCATACAAAGATTTGATGGCATTTATGCGCAAGTAAGCTTGGATTCACATATAAGAGATAATGAGCGACTTTACTATGTTGATTTATTAAAGGATGATTTTGATGTTAATGAATTTGTGCTAAATAAGTTACACAAGGAAATGATTATGAAAAAAGCAAGACTTTGTTTTAATAAAACGTCTTATGTATTATTGAATTAAGGTTACGTG
>CAVGPK010000133.1:0-3341 GCA_963631155.1 bacterium
CAAATAGATATTCATCGCGCCTACTCTGTCGTCATTGCTAGTAAATCCACAATGGTGACAAACAAAAAGACTGTCTAGATATATCAATCTAAACAGTCTGGTCATTCTTAACTAAATGACATTGGAACATATTGTCCTGCATGCTTATAGTACATATTGATATAAACGATCAAAGGCTTCCTTTACGAGTGAGAAAGGTAAGGCTAGATTTAATCGGATGGTATTCGGATTTTCGAAGGGCCTTCCGTCTTGCCAAAGTACACCATATTGAACGCCTTTCTTTAATAAAGTGTCCATGTCGGTATTGTGTGTTTTTAAATAGTCTGTACAATCCAAATACAACATGTATGTACCTTCTGGTTTTGTGACTTTGATATCTTTGAAATGGGTTTGAATAAAGTCTACGGCATAATCTACATTGTGGGCAATCACATCATTCAATTCTTCAACCCACTCTTTTCCTTCCGGACATAAAGCGCCAATTAGAGCATGAACACTTAATATGTTTGCACTATTATAATGAGATAGCGAGGCCTCTTTATTTACGCGGTCACGAAGATATTTGTTGTAGATGATATGATACGATCCAACTAAACCTGCAAGATTAAAGGTTTTACTTGGGGCATAAGCTGCGATTGTACGGTTTTTCGCATCTTCACTAATCGATTGGGTTGGAATATGGTTTAATTCATTTCGAACAATGTCTGACCAGATTTCATCGCTAAAGACGATACAATCATATTTCTTGCAGATTTCCATAAAGCGTTTGATTTCATCCTGTTTCCAAACGCGTCCTGTTGGATTGTGTGGAGAACAGAATACCACAAAGTGAATATTGTTTTCTTTGATTTTCTTTTCTAAATCTTCATAGTCCATTTCCCAATTTTTTTCACGAATCAAAGGACTATGAACAATAACACGTCCATTATCTTTTACACAATGACTAAAGCCAATATATGTTGGAGATTGAATCAATATTTTTTCACCAGGACTTGTAAAGGCATGTAAAGCACTGGCAAGAATGCCTAATACGCCATTTTCGTATCCAATCGCATCTTTGTCTACATCTACATGGTGGACTTCTTTTTGCCAATATTTGATTGCGTCATAGTAGGCTTGTGGAATTTCAAAATAGCCAAAATGAGGCTCATTTACTCGCTTGATAATTTGTTTTTGAATGCCTTCAAAAACTGGATAATTCATGTCGGCAACCCACATTGGAATTGGTGAATATTGTGGGTCGATGGTTGCGCCTTGAATTGGAATGGCATCAAGGGCTAGGGCATCCTTTCCTTTACGGTTTAAGATTGTAGTAAAATCATATTTCATAAAAATACCTCCATATAATTTAACACCCCTATCATAGAATAGGTCGTGTTTGAAATCAATGAAAAAAGATGTGAAATTTCACATCTATAAAAAGTGATTCCATTGTGGCTTTTCTAATAAGGAAAAGGCTTCTTGTGCATTTCGAACGTTGGAGTTTGTCCACTTATCAAATAGTTTATAATTATTCAGTCTTACGATGATTTTTTTATTAGTTCTCGGCATGGATTGGGGAAATAATTTATCAAAACGTTCATTCTCACTTGCCAATATAGAAATGACATGGTGAGTCAGACTGAGGTAGGTTAATAGATCTTGTATGGCTTGTGTATCAAAGTAGATCAAGATTTCAATGTGAGCTTGATCTTTGTTGGATGAATAAATCGCAAAGCCGCGGATTTCATTTTCATCATTGTACATGGTGACAATTTCTTTTTTTAAAGCCCTATAATATTGTATGGTTTGATCAAATTCTTCCTTACTTAAAAGGATGCTTCCGTCAAAATATTGCATGAATTCAAAATATACAGTATATAAATTCTCTGTATTATGAGTGATGCGATAGCTTTTTCCCTTTTTACATTGGTGCTTGTTTAGCCAATATTCTTTTGTACTAGAAATGGTTTGAAAGCTTTTGGACTCATAAAGTCTAGGCATATTGGTATAGGTAATTGTGACAAGGTCATTATAAGTAGCCTGTTGAATGGCTGCTTCTAATAGGTTTGAGAATTGTTTGCGTTGACGATAGTCAGGAAGTGTACAAGCTAAATCTAGATAGGAAACGCGCATTTGTTTGCCTTTAAAGATCATGTTTCTTTCTTGGACTTGTAGGCAAGAGGTTATTTGATCATCTTGCCACAGACAGAACATGCGTTTTGGATTGTACTTATATTTCATCCATGCATCAATGCTTGTCTTATCCATGTTTAGACAGGCTTTTTCTAGTAGGGTATGAATTTGCTGATCATGTCCTATGGAATTTTGACAAATCATGCCTCTTCATCCTCATCATGTTCTGTATATTCAACATCAATCGCATCGTGTTTTGGTTTTGATGTTTGGTACGTTTCTTGATTGGAATCGTAGTGATATGTGTTTGTTGTTCTTCTTGGCATGAACAAGTATTTAAAGAATAGGACAATTAGAATGATGGGGAGTAAATAGATAATGACAGGTCCTATGAGGGTGAATAATATCATCATAATGATGAATGTACAAATAAGGGAAAGGATATCGTTCATATAGTTAGTACCTCGCTTTTTCTTAAGTATATCATATTGTGATGCATTCGGTTTCGATGTCTTGTATAAATTCGGGGTGAATAGTGCCATTTGAAAGTTCCATCAGATCTTTTGTAAGATCTTCTTTGTATGCGAAATAATAGGTAATGTTTGTGTCATATTCTTTTTGGGTGATTGAAATGTTTTTTGTTCGAAAATAATGGTCAACCTTACCTATGAGATCATAGCTAAACTGAATCTTATATTCATGAAGTAGAATGACTTCAGTAAGTGTTGCTTGTTGCAATGCTTGAGTGACACTTTGACTATAGGCACGAACAAGGCCTCCTGTTCCTAGTTTGATACCGCCAAAATAGCGAACAACTACGACGAGAATGTCTTGCATATGATGGTGCATTAAAACATCGAGCATGGGATGGCCTGCGGTTTGGCTTGGTTCTCCATCGTCGTTAGATCGCATGATTTGACCAATAATCATGGCCGTACAGTGATGGTTGGCATTAGGATGCTCTTTTTTTATGGTTTTTAAAAATTCTTTGGCTTCCAATTCATCCTGCGTTCGATGTAGATAGGTAATGAATTTACTTTTTTTAATTTCAATTGTGTTGACACAATCATTTTGTATTCTTGGCATAATGGTATTTTATCGAATAATGGGGGATTCTACAAGAAAATTGATGAGGATTGATGTTTAAAATAAGTTGTTTGTTAGGGGTTTCAGGTTATTGATACATCTGTCTTTTATGATTTTTTAATGTTTTTTTTTTTTTTTTT
>CAVGPK010000134.1:0-3266 GCA_963631155.1 bacterium
AAGACAATTGTTGTACATTAGGCCTATATCAAGAATTACATGAATTAATCTTAGATTTTTTAAGAAATAAAACTCTAAAAGATTTAATGCATAAATCATAACTTCCATTTGCTCATCAAGCATTTACAAAGTATAATAATTTTTGCAATGCCGGTGTGGCTCAATGGTAGAGCAACGCACTCGTAACGCGTAGGTTGGAAGTTCGATTCTTCTCATCGGCACCATGATTTATATTCAACATAACTAGGTGAAAGCCTAGTTTTTTGTATGTAAAAAAACACTCCTACATTTGTAAGAGTGTAATTTACTATAATCTACTAACTAATTAGTCAGCGATATATGGAAGTAAAGCCATTTGACGTGCACGTTTAATTGCTACAGCAAGTTCACGTTGGTACTTAGCTTTTGTACCAGTAACACGACGAGGAATAATCTTTCCGTTTGGAGAGATAAATTTCTTTAATAGCTCAACATCTTTATAATCAATATAACTGATGTTGTTTTTTGTAAAATAACAAACTTTTTTACCACCAGTTCTTTGCTTTCTGAATGCCATGTTATTCTCCTTTGATTTTAATAATTAGAATGGCAGGTCATCGCTGGAAATATCCATGCTAATGCCTGTATCAAAATCACTGCTACCAAATGGATCATTAGATGAAGTATCATAAGCATTTGCTGCTGGAGCATTTGTTGGATATTCATTACTTTGAGCATTGTTATAATCACGACTTTGTGATTGCGCTTTACTTTCTAGTAAACGAACATTGTCACAAACTACTTCTGTAACATAAACTTTTCTACCATCTTGTCCATCGTAGTTACGTGTTTGGATTCTTCCTTCCACGCCTACTAATGCGCCTTTACGAGCATATTGCCCTAAAAAATCAGCTGCTTGTCTCCAAGCTACACAGCTAATGAAATCAGCTGTTTGTTGATTTTGTGCAGAACCACTTGTTCTACGGTCGCATGCAACAGTAAATGTAGCTACTGATAATCCGCCTGATGTCTTACGAACTTCGACATCTCTTGTTAATCTTCCAACAAGAACTACACGATTTATCATTATTTAGACTCCTTAGATGATAGGTCATCTCTTTGAACTGTCATAAAACGAACAACGTTTGGATTGATACGCATTAAACGATCAAATTCTTTTAAGCCTTCGTTTTCAGATTCAAATGTAGTTACAACGTAGTAACCTTTTGTCATATCATCGATTTCGTAAGCGAAATCACGCATTCCCCATTCATCAGTCTTAACAATCTTTCCGCCTTCTTTTGTAATAATGCCTGAAAGTGTCTCGATTAGGGCTGTACGTTTTTCTTCTTCTAGAGAAGCTTTGATGATATACATGACTTCATATGTTCTCATGTCTTACACCTCCTTCTGGACTAAACGGCCATTGCTGGCAAGGAGCAGAATAATTTCTACTCGCCTAAAGATAATACCAGTTCCTACTATTTTTGTAAACAAGAAAATGCAATTTTTTAGCATAAATATGAACCAAAAATGATAATGTCCTGATGTACCACAAATGATTATGTCCCAAATCATGGTACAATTACCTCCATTCTCGTAACGATTGGAGGGATTATTATCAGGAGAATAGTATTAACAATGAACGAACAAATTAAATATGATGTAATCAAAAATCTTGTTGATCATCCAGAATCAGCTAACAAAGAACGTGCCGCTTTAACTCTAGGATGTACTAAAAGGCATATCAACCGAATGATTAAAGGTTATAAAAATGAAGGGAAATCTTTCTTTATTCATGGAAATAGAGGCAGAAAACCTTCTACTACAATTAGTGATGAATTAAGAAGTACCATCATTAATCTCTATCAAACCAAATATTATGATTCTAATTTTACTCATTTCACGGAACTACTCGGTAAATATGAAGATATACATGTTTCTACTAGCACTGTAGCTTCAATTCTTGAGGCGGAATATATTCTTTCACCAAAAATTAGAAGAGCTAAAAAGAAACGAATCACCAAAGAATTAAAAGCTAAAAAAGATACTGCGACTTCTAACCGTGAAAAAGATGAGATTCAAAAGAACATTGTGGCTATTGAAAATGCTCATTCAAGAAGACCTAGATGTGCCTATTTTGGAGAACTACAACAAATGGACGCTTCTTCTTTCGAGTGGATACCTGGTCAAGTATGGCATCTTCATCTATCTATAGATGATGCTAGAGGAATCATTACAGGTGCTTGGTTTGATACTCAAGAAACTTTAAACGGTTACTATCATGTACTCCATCAAATCTTAGTTAATCATGGTATTCCTTATAAAATCTTTACAGACAAAAGAACCGTCTTTACTTATAAAAGTAAAAAATCCCCTTCAGATGAAGAGGATACCTACACTCAATTCGCTTATGCATGTAAACAACTTGGCATTGAACTAGAATCAAGTAGTGTTGCACAAAGGAAAGCTCGTGTAGAACGTCTAAACCAGACTGTACAATCACGTCTTCCTACAGAACTAAGAGTGCACGGCATTACCAATATTGATAGTGCTAATGAATTTTTGAAGACCTATATTCAAGAATTCAATGACCAGTTTGGACTTCCTCAACATGGTATCAAATCTGTGTTTGAAGCTCAACCATCACAAGAAAAAATTAATACAATCCTAGCAGTACTATGTGAAAGAACAATCGATTGTGGACATTCAGTGAAATTCAATAAGCATTACTATAGACTTTTAGATGGTGAAGGTAAACAAATTCATTTTAATAATGGAACTAAAGTAATGATTATTAAAGCATATGATCAAAATTTATATTGTTGTGTTAATGATAAAGATATTTATTGTTTAGAAGAAATACCAGAACACGAAAAGAAATCGAAAGATTTAGACATAGATTATAAAAAGCCAAAAGAAAGAAAAAAGTATATTCCTCCTATGAATCATCCTTGGCGAAAAGCTTCATTTCAAAAATTTGTACAAGCTCAACCTCATAGAATCGAAGAAGCTATTGCACAATACTAAACAAGCGAGCATATGCCGCGAAAGCTGCTTTACAGAAGGGTTTATCTCCCTGCTACACTTGTGAAGCTCAGTGTTGCCAAAGGGCTTTATTTTTGCCAACTGAGCGGTTTTGAGGGTGCAGGGAGATGGGCCCCAGCTGTCAAGCAGACCGTGGAATAGCGGAGCTTAGTTGCATGATTAATTGCGAATATTAAAATGCCCAGAATTTCCGGGCATATATTTTACTTATTTCGGGACATTTTCATTTTTGCTTGACA
>CAVGPK010000135.1:0-3265 GCA_963631155.1 bacterium
TTTTTTCATACTTTTACAAAAAAAATTCGTATAAGAGAATGGATGGTATAAAAATAAGGTTTTGGAGGAATAAAAATATGTCAAATTGGGTTGAATTAAAATCAAGGGATTTGAGCCATTTAGTAGTTCAAATTAAAAATAAGGATCTCTTGGATGTATCTATCTTTGATAGAATGTCCAATGATGATTATTGTTTACCATGTATGCTTCATGATTCCCATATGGGTGTATTGTCTTATTCCTTACAAGGATTTATACCATTAGAGGATTTCTTAAATCAGTATGTATTTGAAAAGGAGGAGGGATATTTATTTTTACATACACTTTTTGAACAAGCTATCGCATCGAATCGTAATAAACCCATTTTATTTGAACCGGAGTATGTTTATGTTTCTAAGTATGGAGATTGTTTTGGATTTATCGCAATACCCATCAAAGTAGATGCTTGGATGTTTCAAAGAGAAATGTGTTCAAATTGGATCGAATATATTGCTCGACACATCAAGACAAATTCTGCATTTGAATTAATTGGTTTTTTGATTTCTTTTCTAAATAGTGATGAATTTTCTTTGCCAAATCTTGTACTAGGAATGGATAATATCAAAAATTTATATTATCCAAAAAAAAGAACCTATACAAGCTTTATATCAGCCACAAATTCAAGAAAATGATAATTTAGAAAAGACACAGTTTCTCAATGTTGAAACACATTTTTGTGCCTATTTAGAATTCGAAAATCAAAAATATACGCTTAATAATGAAGTGAATTTAATAGGGCGAGCTTATGTTTGTGACATTCGATTTGATGATCCTTCTGTATCTTTAAAACATTGTAAGATTACATGTGTAGATGAACGATACTATATTCAAGATCTTAAGAGTACAAATAAAACATTTATTGGTGAAAAAGAGGTTAAAAGAAAAATGCGCTTAAAAAATGATATGAAATTACAATTTGGAGATGTTGTATGTGTATTTAAACAACAATGAATATCGTGTTCTTGAGCGTATATCTGAAAATGTTTATTTTGTTCAAAGTCAAACTTCCACATGTTGCTATATCGCAAAATCATGTCCGAAAGAAGATATACATAAACATTTATTTAGAACAGAACTCAATGTTTTAGCCAATTTAAAATCTAATTTTGTACCGAAGATTGTTGATGTTTTTAAAGATTGTAACGAAGAATGGTTGATAGAAACTTATATTGATGGACTGAATGGGAAGGAGTGGTTAAAAAAGCATCCATCTATATGGGCTAGAAATAAGTGCTTTTTCACTATTTTAAAAATTGTGAATGAACTACATGATTTAGGATATTTATATATTGATTTAAAACCAGAAAATATTATTGTTTTTGAGAAGGATTTTTATTTAATTGATTTCAATGCTTGTATTGAGAGAAAAGCAACCATTGCGTATAGAGCTTCTAAATCAAATTGTGCACCGGAATTATTAGCATTAACACCCAAAGATGTTGAGGTTGATGTATATTCGATGGGATCGTTGATTAAGTCTTTGTTTAAGCATAAAAAAATCATTGTTTATTTATGCCATTTGCGAAAAGAAAAAAGAATAAAAACATTAAAAAAATTAAAGCAAATATTCATTGGACAAATTATTTTAAGAGGAATTGTATTTGTATCTATCTGTTGTCTGTCTGTCTTCTTTATAAAGAATACATGTACCTCTCAATCTATATTTGATGAATATTACAAAAATAGGAACGTATATCTTTTTCAAAGAGCATTTGAAACGAGTAAAAAAGAAAATGAAGAAGATACGCTATATCAATGGATTATGAAAGATTGGATTGTGGAAGAAGTTTATCAAAATCCACAATCTGCATCCTATTTAATAGATCAGGCTATTGAGACAAACAATGAATCTATGATCCGTTTTATATATGAAAAAAGTGAGAAAGCAATTTCTTTATTAAAGAAGAAATATCTCGATATGATTTTAAATCCAAACTCAAAAACAATAGAAAAATGTGTTACCAGTATTATTGATTCGGATTTAGTTTTACAAGAAAAAATAAATCAAATGGATGAATGTTTAGAATTAGCTCTAAATAAGAAAATCGTATTTGATCTAAAACAAATAGAAGCATTTATTGAATCTATAGATCTTAATACAAGCGTCGATATAGATCATTTTGGAATATCGTATACAGAGTATATTTTACTTTTACGAAAACAACAGGGAATAAATTATGAATTACCAGAATTATTTATACAAAAAATTAAAAATGAAAAATGGGATGCATTATATGCATTATGGAGGGCAAGTGTATGATACAAATGAATGAAATTGAATATATGGATTTTATTCAATTTCAAGAAACAGAAACGTTTATAAATGGAATTGCGAGCGAAAAACAAAATGTGCAGCTGCTTTTTGATGAAAGAGTGGATTTGGAATCCAGTCTTGTGATATACGATGGCATCAATGTGGATCTTATTAATGATGCAAGTATTCAAATTCAAAAGGAAGGAATTTCTGAATTGATTTACATTTTAAAAGATATTGATGGATATCCTTTAGAAGAAGGAAAGAAAGAAATTACTTTAGATACGTCTAGTCCAGTTATTGATTTTAAATATCATGAAGAATCAATCTCGGATCAAATCGTTTTAGATTGTGATGATTCTATTCATATAGATATTCAAGATGAAAATATAAAAGAATACCACATCTTTGTTGATGATGTAGAAATTTATTCAGATGATCTAAGTGTGGATATCAATGTGAATAATGATACAAAAACTATCTTTGTAACTTGTATAGATGTTGCAGGTAATATAACAGAAAGAAAAATGAATATTAAATATGTTATATATCCTGTAATGGAAGATTTTGAAACAAAATATCTTACCGTCAATGAAACGATCTTATCATTGGAAAAGTATGAAGATAACTTTAATTTAGAAGTTTATTGTGATGGAATTTACATTTATAGTATTCCAATTGAAAAAGAAGAATCGGTTCATATAAATTTTGAAAAAAATGGAATCTATACATTTAAATTAAAACATAAAGAATTTGATACATTTGAAAAAGATATAAAAGGTACAATTGTTTATTCAAATAAGAATCCATTTATTCAGCTGATCGTAAGTAATGCTTATACAAATCAAGATGCGAATATTGAAGTGAAATATGATTGTGATTATTTAAACTCTGGATATATAGAAATTATTAGTGATGGTATTTTTGAAAAATATCCACTTATGAAATATATTAATTTACCTAAAAAAATGA
>CAVGPK010000136.1:0-3219 GCA_963631155.1 bacterium
TGATGAGGCTTTTTATGAAACAATTTAAAGAAATAGAAATAAATGATTTTAAAGGATTCCGTGTTGGTAATGCACAAAATGACCAAGCCAAAACAGGAACAACTGTTATTTTGTTTGATCATGGTGCAAAAGTTGGAATAGATATAAGTGGAGGTGGACCAGCGGCTAGAGAAACACATTTAACTGACCCTACAACTGCTGATAATCCAATTAACGCAATCATGCTATCAGGTGGTTCTGCATTTGGTTTAGAAGCTGCAGAAGGAATTATGCAGTATTTAGAAAAACATGATATTGGTTATGATACAGGATACGCAAAAGTACCACTTGTTTGTGGGTCTTGTATTTATGATTTAGGACTAGGAGACGCGCAAGTTCGACCAGATAAACAAATGGGATATGAAGCATGTGTAAATGCTGAAAAGAATGATCCTAAACAAGGTAATGTTGGTGCAGGTTGTGGTGCTACCGTTGGTAAAATAAAAGGCATGGAATATGCATCGAAGTCTGGTATAGGCATGTTTGCAGTAGAGCTTGGTCAATTGAAAGTTGCTGCAATTGTTGTAGTAAATGCATTAGGAGATATTTTTGATCCAAAAACAAATACACAAATTGCTGGTTTATTAAATGAAGATGGTTCTTTGAGAAATTCAAAAGAAGAACTATATAAATTATCAAAACGAACAGATATGTTTACAGGAAATACTACGATTGGTGCAGTTATTACAAACGGTGCTTTTTCGAAAGCAGAGATGAGTAAAATTGCTTCTATGAGTCGTAATGCGTATGCAAGATGCATTGATCCTGTAGGTACGATGGCTGATGGGGATACAATATATGCTGCTAGTATTGGAAGTGTGGAAGCTGATATTAATGTAGTTGGAACACTATCTGCTGAAGTGATGGAATATGCTATAATCAATGCAATTAAATATTCAAACGAATGAGGGAAACATGAATCAAAGAAAAGTTTTAATAATTTATACAGGTGGAACGATTGGCATGAGTAATAGTGATTATGGATATGTTCCTGAAATCACATCTTTTATTAAGAGGCTTGAAAGTATTGAAGAATTACATTCTAATATGATGCCAGTATGGGATATTTATTGTATGGATCCAGTATTAGATTCTTCTAATATCTCGGTAGATGAATGGAATCAAATCGCTACAGTTGTTTCTAAGCATTATAATGATTATGATGGATTTGTCATTTTACATGGAACAGATACAATGGCTTATACTGCTTCTGCTTTGTCTTTCATGTTAGAAAATAATAATAAACCAATTGTTTTTACGGGCTCACAAATTCCACTATGCGAAATTAGAAATGACGCAAGAGATAATTTAATTACTGCTTTATTGATTGCTTCTGATGTAAGAATTCATGAAGTGTGTTTATATTTTGGAGGTAAATTATTAAGGGGAAACCGTGCAATCAAATATTCCGCAAATGATTTAATAGCGTTTACTTCTCCAAATTATCCTTGTTTAGCTGAAGTTGGTATTGATATTAATTTACATGAGAATTATTTAATGCCATCTCATTCCAAACCATTTCATTTACAAATATTAAAAGATGTTCCAATTGGTGTTTTGAAGGTGTTTCCAGGTATTCAATTTGAACTATTTGAATCCATCATGACACATGAATTAAAAGGAATTGTGCTCGAAACTTTTGGTGCAGGTAATATTCCTGGCAATGGGAAAAAGTTATTGCCATTGATTCAAAAAGCATTTTTAAATGGCACAATTGTTACTGTAACATCGCAATGCACGCACGGTTCAGTGATTCTCGGCGCATATGAAGCTAGTAATGGTTTGAAACAGGCCGGTGCTGTAAGTGGATATGATATGACAACGGAGTCATCTGTTGCGAAATTATATTATTTATTTTCTAAAGGCTATGATTCAGAAACTATAAAACAAGAAATGGAAAAAAATCTAAGAGGCGAATTAACAATGTAGTGTTTATCATTTAGTAAACATTATTTACTAAATTTTAAAATAGTACTATTAATTTTTTTATAAAAAGGTAAAATAGATACATGGATGCATTTAATGATGAGCAGTGGAATCAGCGATTGTTAGATTTAGATTCGATCGCTGATAAGAATATACGAAAAGGTAAGAAGAAGTATTATTTATTCTTGGATTTTGATGGCGTCATAAATATTTGGTATAAAGAAAATGATCCACGATTCAAATTGAAGTCAATTAAAGAAGATGATAGTCAATTTGCGGATATACCAAGTGTAAAAAGATTATCTGATTTGTGTTTAAAATATAATTTAAATATTGTTATTTCATCTTCATGGAGATTTGCTGGAGTGGGGTATTGTCAAAGATATTTAAAGAAATGTGGATTAAAAAAAGGCGTTAAAGTTGTTGGTGTAACTGCACAGGATTTTGAGGATCGTCAAAAACATATTACAGATTATTTATTTGAACATCCTGATTTTACCGGTTATATGATTTTAGATGATTTAGATTTGCCTAGACTACGGAATAATCTGGTGAAGTGTGAAACTTTAGAAGGTTTTGATGAAAAAAGAGCTCATCAAGCATATGTGATGTTAAAACATATGGAAGTTAGAAATAGTGCCATGAAAAGGAAACAATATACGTAAGCTCTTTCAAAAGAAAGCGTTTCACAAAAAATATTTTATACAAAAAGAAAGATTCTCCTATTGCCTAATTTGAGTTGAAAAGCTTAAATAGTAATTGGAGGGTACATTATGAATGAAAGTATCAGATTTGATGAAGATTTAAGTGTTTTTCAAAATATTGTAATGTTGTATAAAAATAGTGAGGATCAATTGTTTATTGGAAATACTTGGTTCTATAACAAAGCAGGACATGATTATATGTCTGTCATGTATCATTTACCTATCCCTGAAAAGATGAGTGTTATGGAAGGGTGGAACTGGTTAGATGATAATGATCCTAGAGTGACATTGGTTCCTGAAACGTCTATGGAAACAGGTATTGAAGATTTCTTATTTGCGCATGGTCATGATCGTGATTGGAAATCTGTTACATACAATGTAATCAATTCCTATGCTGATATTGAAAAATATTTAAAAAAGAATCCTTTGAAAAAAGAAGAAGTTATTGGATTAGGTATCAAGAAGTAGAAACTCTAAAATGAGTTTCTTTTTTCTCCCGAATTGTCAAGTTAATTGCAACACAGTTGAATAGTAGACTTCATATGGTGTT
>CAVGPK010000137.1:0-3199 GCA_963631155.1 bacterium
CTTCTAGCCTTATCATATTCAACTTTAAAGTCTTTACTCATGTTTTTTACTTCAATCGCATTTTCTATATTCATAAAATTTATACTCCAATTCAATCCTAATTTATTCAATACAAGCACTACTCTTAAAACTTCTAAATTATAACACATCAACCAACAAAAAAGGTAGAAATCCTATTCTACCTTATAAAAGCTTAATCTTGATCATCAAAATAGGCTTGTCTTTCTTCATCATTTTCTTCAATTAATAAACCTTGTTGAATCTGTGCTTCAATCTCTTCTTCAGATAAAGTTCCTGCTGGAACATCTTCTTCCGTTTCAATCGTATCACTAGATTCACCATTTAATACCGCATTAATCTTCTTTGTAGCCGTAGAAATAGAACTATCATACAACATCACAACACTCACTTCACTACCAAGCTCTGGAGATACCTGCAAATCATTATCACCCTTTAATACATAGTTTTCAAACTTCCAATTTGGCATAGCTTGAATCTGATATTTAATAAAAGAAGTGATTTCACTCATTGACATATTCGTATCGAAAGCTCCAGAAATCGCTTTTAAAATCTTTGTGTACTGTGTCAAAATCGCACTAGAAGTTGCCTTCTTAATCAAAGCCTGTAAAACCTGTTGTTGATTACGAGCACGCTGCACATCCCCATCCAAATAGGCTTTTCTTTCACGCGCATAAGCTAAAGCTCTTTTTCCATCCAAATGGTTCGTCCCTTCATTCACACCTTCTAAAGTACTATCCGTATAAAATTTACTAACAGCCATACCCTCAGCTACATCCACATCAATACCGCCAAGCGCATCTACAATATCAATAGCGCCAGAAAAGTTAATTCGATATGTATAGTTAATATCAATATCCAATAGATTTTCAATCGTATCCTTTGTTGTATCTACACCATAAATACCCGTATGCGTAAGCTTATCTTTCACCCCATAGTTACAAGCATAATCATCACACACTTCCTCTACAAACGAATCTCTTGGAATACTCACCATTAATACAGTAGAAGTCACAGGATTTACCGTAACCACCATATCCACATCACTACGAGCAACCTCATCCATCTCACCATACGAATCATTTCCACTAATCAATACCGTAAAAGGCTTAGATGTAATATCCGATACCGCTAACGCATCATTTTTATCTTTTGTATAAAAAATCGTTTGATGAACAACCTTCGTCTCCGAATTAAAATTAGTATAATCATCCATATCTGTAACATTTTGACGATACGCCTCATTCAATACAATTGCACTTACATCCCCATCATATAAAGCTTTTATTAAACTAGGCACATTATCAAACTTCTGATTAGAAACACTCACACCCTGCTTCTTAATATCCTTTAAACTCTTCTTTGTCCCACTCTTATCAATTGTCTTTAAAACACCAATCGTACTACCAGAATACTCTTTTAAATCATCACTACCACTACTTAAGGCAATCACACTCACCGTATTCTTTACCGTACCAGAAACTGTCGTTACCTTTTCCAAAGTAGAATCCGTAGAATATAGATAGACATTTCCAATCCCAAACACAATACTTGTCGCAATCACCAAAATAGAAGAAACAATCTTAGACCATAAATGATTGGAATTAAACACAAACAAAATCACTAAGATTATATCTACCAATACAATCATTACACTTACCGCAAACAATAAATTATTCGGTAAAACTTGAAGCTTAAACAATTGAAAAATCACAAAAAATGATACAAAAGCCAAAATCACACTAAAGATAATGCTAAAAACACGATATCCAATAGAACTCTTATCCATATCTATTCTCCCAATATTTCATCCAATGAACGATAAAAACACTCCCTCGTAAAATATGTAGAAAATAAACTCTTCATATTTGTACGAAACAATATATTTTTATCTACACCACCACTACACACTTCATTGGCAAGTGCATAACGAGACTTAATATTTAAATTCAAACCAACCTTCCAAGTCCGACAAAACTCGCTCAAATCTCCCACACTACTATTGATAATAGGAAGAGATCCTGCCACATATTCTAATGAACTTGGAAGAATACCATACACATCTTCTTTTATTATATTTAATCCATAATGGCATTGATCAAAAATCTCCTGACGCAAAGATACATCTTTAACCACCTTATGATCTACAACATTCACACCAATACTCAAGACATTTTGAATCAATTGTTCTTTTAATAAAGAACTTCCCAATACATGTAAAGTACAAGGCTTTTTTGAAACACATAAACGCAAAAAATCCATTAATAAAGAAAAATCCACATTTTCATATTCTAATAAACAAAATTCCAATTCATCCGATTTCAATTCTACATTAGACAATAAACAATTTTCATCCAATGCATCATAAACAACTTTTGAAGCCAAAAAATTATTTTGAAACAAACTACAAGAACACAAACGATAATCACTAAAATCCCAATCTATATTTGATTCAAAATCAACGACATCCAAAACAAAAGGTATCGGATCATGATTTTGTTTATAATTTCTAAACACCCTTTCAAAAGCCAAATCTGAAATCATACAATGAATACAATCCGGATGCTCATTTTCTATTTGCATATATAAGCTTCTAAAAAAAGCTTTTGACTTAAAGTAATTTTGGAAAGAAAGAGTACCCACAAACTCCGGCTTAATAACCTCAATCGTACATACATCATATCCCCTACTTTGATAATATTCATACAACATATGCACACGATTTAAATGTCTATTTTTTTCATAAACTAAAGCCATCAACATACGACTCTACCCATCCATTAATCATAAAAGGCCTATAACTATCCCCTAGTCATACCCTAAAAATACAAAAATAACGTAGAAAAAGCTTTCTACGCCCCAAAGTATAACACACACATATATAAGACTTCAAAAAAAATCAAGAAAACACACAGAATAACATAATTAGAAAAACCTCTATTTAAAAAAATAAAGATTTTTTTCTAAAACCTCCAATTTTTTCGTATAAGAGAATAGGAGGTCTTAGTATGACTTATAAAATTATGAATGATCTTGTCTTTAAATATGTATATGGACAAGATACCCAAAGTAGTAAATCGGCATTAAAGGGTTTACTTGAAACGTTTTTGGATGTGAAAATAAAGGAGGTGGAAATTAAAAATGCCAATAATCCAAATCGAAATGTCAAATCAAAGGATTC
>CAVGPK010000138.1:0-3063 GCA_963631155.1 bacterium
TGGCTGAAAAAACATTGGATGATATGTGTAGAGATACTTGGAATTTTGCCAAGAAAAGAATGGAGTAATTAACTATGGCTAAAATTATATTAACAGGAGATCGACCTACTGGACAATTACATATTGGACATTATGTTGGATCTTTAAAAAATAGGGTTTTATTACAAAACTCTGGAGAATTTGATGAAATTTATATTATGATTGCGGATGCACAAGCTTTAACGGATAATTTTGACAATCCAGATAAGGTAAGACAAAATATTTTACAGGTAGCTTTGGATTATCTTGCATGTGGATTGGATCCTAATAAGGTTACTATTTTTATTCAATCTCAAGTTTCTGAGCTTACTGAATTAACATTTTATTATATGAATTTAGTTACTGTTTCTCGTCTTCAAAGAAACCCAACTGTTAAATCAGAGATTAAAATGCGTGGATTTGATGCGAGTATTCCTGTAGGCTTTCAATGTTATCCTATTTCGCAAGCTGCTGATATTACTGCATTTAATGCTACAACGGTACCTGTAGGTGAAGATCAAATGCCAATGATTGAACAAACGCAAGAAATTGTAAGAAAATTTAATTCTATTTATGGACAGACATTAACCGAACCTCATATTTTATTGCCTGAAAATAATGTATGTAGACGTTTACCAGGGACAGATGGAAAAGCTAAAATGTCAAAATCATTAGGAAATTGTATTTATTTAGCTGATGATGAGGAAACGGTTCGTAAAAAAATTATGTCTATGTACACTGATCCAGATCATATTAAAGTTAGTGATCCTGGTAAGATTGAAGGAAATACCGTTTTCACTTATCTAGATGCATTTTGTAAGAATGAGCATTTTGAAAAATATTTGCCAGAATATAAAAATTTAGATGAGCTAAAGGCACATTATCAAAGAGGTGGATTAGGTGATGTTAAAGTGAAACGCTTCTTAAATAGTGTAATGCAGGAAGAATTAGGTCCGATTCGTGAAAGAAGAAGAGAATGGGAAGCTAGACTAGATGACGTGATTGATATTTTGGAAAAAGGCACTAAAAAAGCTCAAGACGTTGCTGCTAAGACTTTAGATTCTGTTAAATCGAGTATGAAGATTAATTATTTTAAAGATAATAAGTTGGCATAATTTTGGAGGACGGATTATGGTTGTGATGGATAAAAAAAATTTTTTAGGTGGATCCGGTATTGTTCATTTTGAACATATTTTAACAGCCGAACAAATGCATGGTATGAATCGAGTCTATGCTCGAGTTACTTTAAAAAAAGGCTGTAGTGTAGGGTATCATGTGCATGATGGAGATGCTGAAGATTATTTTGTTCTTTCTGGACGGGCAACTTTAGATGATAATCACGAACGTACTTTACTTTTGAATCCAGGAGACCATTATTACACAGTCTCTGGAAAGGGGCACAGTATTGCCAATAACGAAGATGAAGATTTGGTTTTTATGGCATTAATTGTGTATGACCATGAAAAAGTTGATTAATTACTATAAATATTTGTTAATTTGTACAAAAGATTAAAACGTTATATGTCGTATAATGATGTAGGCTGTGTGAAAACGGTTACAGAGTTTAAATCTCGTATAATATTGAGATTTTCCGTCATTATATTCTTAAATAGATCGCGTATAAGTTGTTAAGAATATTGAGTTAGCGACAAGATTATCTTGTCGCTTTCTATTTTTGGAGGTTGTTTTATGTTTTATCCGGATTTTTTAAAAAAAGAGGATTTTGTTGGTATAAGCGCATTGTCGAGTGGTGTTGGTCACAAATTAGATAGCTTTGATGATTCATTGAATTATTTAATATCTTTTGGTTTACATGTTATAGAAACGTCTTCTGTTCGAAATTCTTGTGAACCATCTACAAATGCTCAACAAAGAGTATTTGAATTGAATGAATTACTAGACAATGAATCGGTAAAAGCTATTTGGTGTGCTGCTGGAGGTGATTTTCAATATGAAACATTACCTTATATTAATTTTGAAAAGATTAAGGCAAATCCAAAGTGGTATTTAGGGGCAAGTGATCCTACAAACTTATTATTTCCGATCACTTGTAAGTGTGATTTAGCGACAATTTATGGATTTAATGCTGGTTCATTTGATCAATACGGACAAAATGAATACGCATATAAGCTTATTCAATTTTTAAAAGGTAAAAATAAAATTATATATTCTTCAAAACTTCATCAACATGTTGATTTTTACAATGATGGAAAACCTATTTTAAATACGAAAACGGATTATATTGGAGAGTGTAATTGTCAAGGAAGACTATTAGGTGGTTGTTTTGAAAGTATTTCAGATATGGCAGGTACTCCTTATGACTTTGTAGATGATTTTTTAGAAAAATATAAAAAGGATTCAATTATTTGGTTTTTTGATATTTTTTCAATGAATTCTTGTGATGTATATCGTGCTTTACTAAAAATGAAATATATGGGTTATTTTAAATATACGAAAACCATTTTGATTGGAAGAGTGTTATTTGAGAATGTGTCAGATTTATTGGATTATCAAGAAGCTTTTAAAAGAGCTTTACCTGAAGTGAATTGTATCTTTGAAACAGATATAGGGCATACGTATCCTCATTTTTACATGATTAATGGGGCAATCGCTCAAATACATGTAAAAGATGGAAAGGCCAAAATTGAGTTTGTCTTAAAATAGGAACTTTACATTTTCTTTGAACGGAATATACTTTTCTTAAAGAAAGAAGGATCGTTATGGTAAAAATTGGTGTTATTGGAATTGGACATGTAGGAAGTCATGTGCTTTATACATTGGCTCTTAAAGGTGTTGCAGATGAAATTGTTTTAATAGATGAAAATGAGGCAAAAGCTAAATCTGAAGCACAAGATCTTTTTGATGCGGCATTATATTTACCACACAAAACAAAGGTGTATGTTGGTGATTTTAAAGATCTTAGAGATTGCGATGTGATTGTGCATGCTGCAGGGAAAATAACATTATTAAGAGAGTCAAAAAATAGGGATGCAGAATTAAATTTTACTGTTCCTATGGTTCGTAGTTATATACCAAAAATTAAAG
>CAVGPK010000139.1:0-2947 GCA_963631155.1 bacterium
CGCATTGTTTTTTTAGCTGCTCCATTTTTTAGATTTCATGATACCAAAGTTTTATGCTTTTATTAAAACACAAAAAAACAGGACAAATTCAAGTCCTATATTATTTTAAAGGTAGAGGTTTTTGTTCCTACAATAATTTAAAGCTTATGCTTGACCCTACATTAATTTAGATATCCAAATGAACACGAGAAATCGTGTTTTATGAATTATAGTATAATGATGTCTACCCTTAAATTATATCATATATCCTAATATATTATCAGTCTGTGTTTTTTATATATACTTGTTAATATTATTATGTAAAGAACACATAAGGAATGAAAAAGGAGCTTTGATACCAATGGATAATTCAATAATTTTTATTTAATGATAATGAAAAAAGGAGAAAAAAACTTTATGAAAAAAATATTATCATGTCTATTATCATTTTGCCTTCTTTTTGGTCTTGGAGTTTATAACATTAATCATTCAATGCCAATAAAAGCTAGTGATATTGATACCAAAATCATAAATGAGCCTTTTAAAACCGAAGAATTAAATCATGTTTTTACTCAAAAAGAATTAATAGGTACTGAATACGAAGGGAAAAATGTTGAGGTAAAAGATGGCGTAATATATGCTGAAGGTCGTTCTGTTGTTGCAGTAGCAGTATACCTTTATACAGTTACAGGATGGCTTCTTGTTGGATATATGACAAACGGAACTTTTCAAGCTATTGTTGATTATGGATCAGATGTTTACGATGCTGCAAGTTATGCTAAAGAAGCCTGGAACAGATATCAAAACACGGTTAAATCCGTATATGCAAATGTAACAGCTAAAACATCAACTGTATATTTAACTAACGGAAATATTTGTTACCGACAAAATCAGAATTATTATGTATGTAATTACTCTCTTCGCCCTGAAGAAAGTAGTGATTGATAATGAAGTTCTTTGATGACTATGTAAGTAAAAAATTAAAAGAGCTAGATGAACATCCTGAAAGAAATAAAAAATCAAGCGGAATTCTAGAAGATGTAATAATCTTTACAATACATGCCATTATTTGGCTACTCATTATTTGCTGGTTGCTATTTAGATATGACATTCACATCTGATAATTTTATATATCCATCAAAATGCAATCAGGTCGTATTCACACTTTTAATGAGAATACGATCTTTTTTCATGAGCATTTAAATTGAAAAAAAAGACAATTCATATATAATCCTTATTAGGAATGATTATTAATAGGAGGTATATGAAAAGACGAAATACAGTTCAGAAGAAATTAGTTTTAGAAACAATACAAAAACTAAAAACACATCTTACTGCTGACGAAATTTATACATACATCCATAAAGAATATCCGATCCTGTCTAAAGGAACCGTCTATCGAAATTTAAATATTTTAGTAGAAGAAGGATTATTACGTCGTGTTGAAATTAGTGGTGGAGCCGATTGTTTTGATTTCACACTCAAAAATCACTATCACATACGCTGTATACAATGCAAAAAAGTATATGACGTAGATATGGATGAGCTTGGTGAAATCAATGATTTAATTCATAACACGCATGGATTTCAATTTCTAAGCTATGATGTATGTTTTAAGGGCATTTGTCCAAATTGTTCAAAAATATAAAGGAGGAAACGAACATGAAAAATGTAACAGAAAAAGTATTTTATATCGGTGTAAACGATCACGATATAGACTTATTTGAAGGCCAGTATATCGTACCAAATGGTATGGCCTATAATTCTTATTTAATTAATGATGAAAAAGTATGTATTATGGATGCCGTCGATATTCATAAAGTCGATGAATGGTTAGCAAACATAGATGAAGTCTTAAAAGGAAAAGAACCCAACTATTTAGTAATTCAACATATGGAGCCTGATCATGCAGGATCTATTGAAACCTTTGTCAACAAATATCCTAACACTACAATCGTATCAAACAAAAAAGCCTTTGACATGATGAATCAATTTTTTCCAAACATGACATTAAATCATACTTTAGAAGTCAAAGAAATGGATACTCTAAATTTAGGAGATCATACCCTTACATTTGTGATGGCACCAATGGTCCATTGGCCAGAAGTCATGGTCACTTATGATTCTTGTGATAAAATCTTATTTTCAGCCGATGGATTCGGAAAATTTGGAGCCCTAGACATAGAAGAAGATTGGGCATGTGAAGCAAGAAGATACTATATTGGTATTGTTGGTAAATATGGAAAACCTGTACAAGCCTTGTTAAAAAAGGCCGCAAATCTGGATATCCAAATCATCTGTCCTTTACATGGTCCTGTATTAAATGAAAATTTAGAATACTATTTAAATCTATATGATACTTGGTCAAGCTATCAACCAGAAAGTAAAGGAACTATTATTTTCTATTCTTCTGTTTATGGCCATACAAAAGAAGCGGCTGAAAAATTATGTTCAAAATTACTAGAACTTGGTGTACCAAAAGCAGAAGCTGTTGATCTAGCAAGAGCGGATATGGCTGAATGCGTTGAAGATGCTTTCCGTTACGATACAATTGTCTTAGCCTCTATCACATACAATGCAGACGTATTCCCATTCATGTCTACTTTTATGCATAACCTAATCGAAAGAGATTATCAGAATAGACGTATTGGAATCATCGAAAATGGATCTTGGGCACCAACAGCAGCAAGAGTCATCAAAAAAACATTCGAAAACAGCAAGAACATTACTTTCTGTGAAAATGTAGTTAGTATTCGTTCTGCATTAAACGATACAAGTAATGCTCAAATCAATGCTCTTGCAGAAGAGATTGCAGAAAGTTATAAATAATAATTTTTGGATCACATATGTGATCCTTTTTTACACCCCGAATTTACAATCTAAATGCAACAGAGTTCAAAAAAAAGAAAGTGGCTCATAAAATCCAGTACAATGGTGTTTGCAAAGACAACACTGAAAGGAGATACTA
>CAVGPK010000140.1:0-2852 GCA_963631155.1 bacterium
ATATTGTTCTTCCTTTTCTTATTTTTATTGGAGGATGGACTAAATTGTATATTTCCATTCCATCTATTCTTGCTGTATTGTTTTGTACATGGAAGGTATGCAAAGATATGCCAGATTCATGGACACCTGAGTTTAATCGAGATAATGTGGTAAAAATTCTGTTTATTATCGGAATTCTTGCTATTTGGGTTTATTATTCTGGAATTGGTAAATTTGTATTTCAAAATTCAGATCATACGGCAAGAAATCGGATTTTTGATATGCTTGTGCAGTATGATTGGCCTGTAATAGGTTTTAATGTATTCACTAATTTTGAGGGTGAAACAGGTATTTTTGGGTTAACGTATTATATTGGTTTCTGGTTGCCGGCAGCTATTGTTGGTAAATTATTTGGATTGCATATGGGATACCATTTTCAAGCTGTTTGGGCATTGCTTGGGATTGCTTTAGTTTATTATTTTATGTGTAGTAGATGGAAACAAATTAAGATATGGCCTGTGTTTGTTCTAATTTTCTTTAGTGGTCTTGATATAATAGGTGCATATTTAACAAATATGGATTATGTGAATAATAGTGCAACGTGGCATATAGAATGGTGGTCCAGTTCTTTTCAATATTCGAGTATGACAACTCAGCTATTTTGGGTATTCAATCAAGCAATACCTATTTGGCTTATTACTATACTTTCATATATTCAAAAAAATAATAGAAATTTAATTTTTATATTAGCTTGTAGCATGTTAACGAGTACATTGCCGTTTATTGGTTTGTTGCCAATTACACTTTTTCTTTGTTTAACACGTAAAGAGATTAATAAAGAAGGTAAATTAAAGAACAAAGTTTTATTGTTAATTAAAGATACCTATACAGTACAGAATGTATTAGGTGGTGGTGTTATTGGAATCCTTTCTTTTTGTTATTTAAGTGGTAATCTTTCCGGATCGCATGTAATGGGTAGTAGTAATTCATTAAGCCTAGCTCTGACTAGATATGTACTTTTTATCATTTTAGAAATAGGTGTTTATGTAGTCCTATTGTATAAACATCAAAAAGACAATAAACTTTATTACTTTGTAGTTGTTCTTCTATTGATTATTCCTTGGATAAAGGTAGGGTCTGCTGGAGATTTTTGTATGCGTGCTTCCATACCAGGCTTGTTTCTCATTATGATTTGGGTAATTGATTCAATTCCATTGGCATGGAAAGAAAAGGAATATGTATTATTTATTGGCTTGATTATAACATTATCGATTGGTAGTGTAACGCCTATATTTGAAATGCGTCGTACATTTACTGAAACTTTAAAAAGGCAGAATGCTGGCGAAGCTGTATATGCTGGTGAAGATAGTGAAGAGCATATTTATAAAAGCCCTAATTTTTCTGGGAATGTGGAGAAAGGTTTCTTTTATAAATATATGGCAAAATAGAAAGAAGATTATTTATGAATAAAGAGAATATCTTACAGTTTATAAAATTTGGACTGGTTGGTGTTAGCAATACTGCAGTTTCAATGGCTTGTTATTACATAGTTTTATTTATAAATGATGACTTGTATTTGTTAGGAAGTATAATCGGAACGATTGTTAGTATTGCGAATGCATTCTATTGGAATGATAAATATGTCTTTAAAGGGAATCAAAATGATTGGAAAAGTAAGCTTAAACGTTTAGGAAAAACATATGTTAGTTATGGTGGTACATCATTATTAAGTAATGCACTTCTTTGGATTGAAGTAGCGTTCTTTTCTGTAAACAAAAATATAGCACCGATCGTTAATTTATTGATAACAATACCATTAAACTATATTATTAATAAATTTTGGACTTTTAAAAAAGAAATTTAAAGGACCCACTAACATGATATCAGGAATTATTGGAGCTATTTCATGGGCACTTGAAACAGTAGTGATTGGAATAGCTCTTTCTAAAAGTTCATTGTGTGGTGTGTATTTAGCTCCTTTTGTTAGTACGTTTTTACATGATACTTTCTCGGCTGTTTTTGTGAGCTTATATAATTTGTTTCGTGGAAACATAGAGAATGTATGGAAAGCTTTGATACATACAAAGACGGGTAAGTTTGTGATTATAGGAGCTCTTATTGGAGGTCCTATAGGAATGACGGGCTATGTTCTTTGTGTCAATTATTTGGGAGCATCCATTGGAGCGGTTGCTTCGCCAATTTATCCTGCGATAGGATCGGTTTTGGCCTTTTTCTTTTTAAAAGAAGAAATGCCATGGTATCGATGGGTGTTATTAATCATCACTTTACTGGGTGTTTATTTTTTAAGCTATTCCCCACAATTAAATATTCGTGACTTTTGGCTGGGCATTGTAGGTGCTTTGATGTGTTCGTTTGGATGGGGCATTGAAGCTGTGATTTTGGCAAAATGCATGCAAGATCCAGAAATGAAGGATGAGTTTGCCTTGCAAATACGCCAGACAACCTCGGCAATTATAAATGGGTGTGTTGTACTTCCTATTGTTGGTGGTTGGAATTTTACAATCCATTTGGTGATGAATGATACAGAATGGGTATTGTCTACTATTGCGTTGGCTGCCTTCTTTGCGACCATTTCTTACCTATTTTATTATAAAGCTATTTATAAGGTTGGTGCCTCAAAAGCTATGGCATTAAATGTAACCTATACAGCTTGGTCCATCTTTTTTACAGTTGTCCTTTTAAGAGATATGAGTGTATTGTCTCCATTAGTTATTGTATGTGCAATTATTGTGATTGTGTGTGGTATTCTTTCAACTCTGGATTTTAAAAAGTTTTGAAATTTTTTAATGTATTTTTTCTAAAACCTCCAATTTTTTCGTATAAGAGAATAGGAGGTCTTAGTATGACTTATA
>CAVGPK010000141.1:0-2824 GCA_963631155.1 bacterium
ATTGATAGGATGACTTTATCTCGTCGATAAAATCCCTACACATTTTAAAGGTTCAATTATCCCTATCCAATTTTAAATATTCAATTAAAAAGGAAGAATTCAATCTTCCTTTTTTAATATTTCATACCTTCTTTAATCACTTGGTGATCTTTTAATAATTTTTCAATGATTGTACCCTTCACAAATTTTAATAGTGGTTTCTTTAATACATTTAGTGGACCCACATTGATTTCTAATGGTGATTTTCCATCCATCAATTTTACACTAGAATCCAATAATTCTCTTACATCATACACACTTGCCCAAACTTCAGGTACACCACGATCAACACCTAACAATCCATAAACAGCTTCCATTGCCGTACGTACAGAATATTCTGTTGTGAAGACTGTATCTCTTGGTGTATCAGCAAATTGTCCCAAGAAGGCAAAGTTAACACATCCATCTGGAATAACATCTGGACGATCCCCCTTTGTTCTTGGCATAAAGAATGCCGTAATATAAGGCATCATTGTTGGTGTACAACGCGCTGAATGTGTTGCCAATTCTTCAATTTGATCACAAGGAACACCTAAGTGATACAACCATTCTTCTGTGATTTCTTTACCTGTACACTCTTTCATTGGTTTCTTTACATAGTCACCTTCTACATCTGTAAACAAGCCATATACCCAAACACAAACTTTATTTGGATCTTGTTCTTTAAATTGTCCTTGACGATTTATTGTCCAACTTAATAACCAACTCGAATCTTTACAAGTTACAATACCACCTGTAACCGTTTTTCCACTACGTGGATCACGTTTACAAATATTTGTGATATATGGAATAATCTTATCATCTAAAGTTGTTACAGTTGCCGATTCCCAATTCGTTTTCCCAATGTCTGAACAGAATTTTTCAGGATGTCCAAATGATGGATCTTGTTTGGCAATATTTTTCCACAATGACCAGCATCCACTTGTTCTTACTTCTGCATCTCCATTTGGAGCATGATCTTGATCGCCATAAATGGTACCTTCTGTACAGCTTCCGTTTGTGACAAATACCAAATCGTTTTCTGTTAATAAAATACCTCTTTCTTTACCATTTTGAATACATTCAATAGTTTTGGCAATTTTTTTATCTCCATTAAATTCAAATTCAACGTTGGTAACTGTTGTATTAAATTGGAAATCTACCCCATGACTTTCCAAATATTTCTGCATAGGTAGGATCAATGATTCATACTGATTGTAACGTGTAAATTTTAAGGCACTGAAATCAGGAAGGCCTGAAATATGGTGAATGAAACGTTGGAAATAGAGCTTCATTTCAAGTGCTGAATGCCAATTTTCAAATGCGAACATGCTTCTCCAATATAGCCAGAAATTGGAATCAAAGACTTCTTCATCAAATACATCTTCAATTGTTTTATCGTACAAATCTTCATCTGGCGTCATAAATAATTTCATGATTTCCATAGCACCCTTTGTGCTTAATCCAAACTTTCCATCTGTATGTGCATCTTGTCCTTGGTTTTCTGTGGCACGACATAATGAATAGTTTGGATCTTCTTTATTTAACCAATAGTATTCATCTAGAACGCTTGCCCCTTCAATTTCTAATGAAGGAATACTTCTAAATAAATCCCATAAACATTCAAAATGATTTTCCATTTCTCTTCCGCCACGCATCACATAGCCTCGCATTGGATCATAAATACCATCGCATGCTCCTCCGGCAATGTCCATGGCTTCTAAAATATGAATGTGATCCCCTTTCATTTGTCCATCACGAACCAAAAAACATGCCGTAGCCAAGCTTGCCAATCCGCTACCTACGATGTATGCAGATTTTTGATCTACACCCTCTGGTTTCTTTGGTCGAGCAAAGGCTTCATAATTTCCATTTGTGTACACAATGCCTTTGGCATTCTTTTCGTATTTTCCACGTTCTGTATTGCGATACTCATTTTTTTCCGGTTCTTTTTTCTTTTTGTCTATGATCTTTTTTGTTCCCAATGCAGCCGTAGCAGCAGCGGCAGCTGTAACGCTTGCGAGTCCTAATTTTAATCCTGTCTTTGACATATAAGATGTCCTCCTTTTTTTATATACACATACTAATTTTTTCAATTCTTTTTGGAAATAAACAAAAAAGAAGAAATGATAATTTTTTTATCATTTCTTCTACATTGTAAAGTTTGAAATCGAATTGGCGATGGATCCATGCAAAGTTTTGGCCATATTTGAAACAATTTCGTGATAATCTTCACTCATTCCTTTCGCAATCCACTCTAACATAATTCCTACAAAGCTGTATTTATAGAAATTCGCAATGAATTCAATCTGATCTTCTTTAATATTCATTCCTTTTGCCTTTTCTTGTACTACTGATAATACTAAATCGTGTACAGAACTAAACAAAAACCGTTCGATGCTATCTTGTGTTGTCGTATGATATACATTTAAGATAAATGGTTTATTTTGTAGAACCGCCTCAAAGATCGATGTCAATCCTTCTTGCCATGTATCATAGGTTCTATTTTCCTGCAAAGCTTGCTTGGCATCGTGAATACATGCCCATTCCACAAGATCATAAATATCTTTAAAATGATAGTAAAAAGACATGCGACTCATGCCTACATCTTCCGTTAAATCTTTGATAGTGATTTTATCGAGTGGCTTTTTAAGCAATAACTTTTTTAAAGATTGTTCCAAAGCCTTCTTTGTGATATCTGACATATTTATATCCTAACACATAAAAGAAAAATAATTATATAAATTTCCGTTTTTTGGGATTTTTTCACATTGTTTTGAAATAATAGAATTGCTACTGGAAGTGG
>CAVGPK010000142.1:0-2763 GCA_963631155.1 bacterium
TGATGATCACAGAGTTGCAGTCTATTGCCTTAGCCACTTGGCTACGGAACCATATATTACACAATAAACAAGATGGTGGGGACGGTGGGACTTGAACCCACACGGGATTAACTCCCAACGGATTTTAAGTCCGTTGCGTCTGCCTATTCCGCCACGACCCCATCTTGTATGGAGGTTCCGATCAGATTCGAACTGATGATCACAGAGTTGCAGTCTATTGCCTTAGCCACTTGGCTACGGAACCATATGTGTTTTATTGACTGCCTATTTATATTACAACACTTTGTACCCTTTTGCAAGAAAAAAATTCTTTTTCATTTCTCATAAAATATGGTTGTGATTTTATATAAATTAGTCTATTATCATTTAAGTGAATATGAGGAAGAAGATATGAGAAATTTAATAAGGGAGCTTAAAAGGGAAAAAAAAGCTAAGCTCTGCTTTTCAATGTGCTTAATCATACTTAGTGCTCTCATGCAAAGTTTGGTTATGTCTATTTTTATGGATCCATGCAATTTAATATCTGGTGGATTTACAGGTCTTGCCTTGCTTATTAATAAAGTATTGGCTTTAATAAATATAAGATTTCCAACCTCTATCGGAATCTTGCTATTAAATTTACCAGCTGCATTACTCTGTTATAAACACATATCTCCAAGATTTACTTTATTAAGTTGTCTTCAATTTATTTTAGTTTCATTTTTTATTACTATAGTGCATGTTGATCCACTTTTTAAAGATCAAATATTAAACGTCTTATTTGGTGGGTTTTTATGGGGTGTTTCTATTTCTATTTCACTTCTGGCTGGAGGATCCACAGGTGGAACTGATTTTATTGCGCAATATGTTTCTAGCAAAATACATAGAGGTATTTGGGATTATGTTTTCATATATAATTGTATTATGATAACTGTTTTTGGTTACTTATGTGGATGGATTTATGCAGGATATTCAATTATATTTCAATTTTTATCTACAAAAACCATATCAACGCTTTATCAACGGTATTCCCAAATAACGGTAGAATTTACTACAACAGATCCGGATCAGGTCATTGATGCATTTATGGCAGTATGTAGACATGGAATGAGTGTTTTTGAGTGTTATGGTGCATATTCACATAAAAAATACTATGTATGTAAAGCTGTTATTTCCACTTATGAATTACGTGATGTAGTTGATAATGTTAGAATTGTAGATCCTAAAGTTTTAATTAACACATATAATACAGTAAATTTTTATGGAAACTTTTATCAAAGACCATTAGAGTGATTCTTCACTCTTTTTTTATAGAAAAAAGGTCATCCTAAGATGACCTAACACTAATCTTTTTTTGTTATAAATTCTAATAACTGTTGAGCAGCAACATTTAATCCTTTACGATTTGATTTATCGAATCCCAAATGTGTATAAATTTCACCAACGAATACACCATTATCTTCTAATGCTTGGAAAACTTCATCGATAATTGGCTCACACATTTCTTGTTTTTGCATAGGGCCAAATGGATTCGCAAAATATGTTGTAGAAATACCTACTTCCTGAGTTGTACCTAATGCCATACGTTTACCAAGTTTACATGTATCTTTTACTTCTTGAACACTTAGCTTATGTAACCCAAATTCATTTGTATAATTATTTGCATACGCAAATAAATCAATCTTATGATTAGTAACCACAACACGATAAGGACTTGCAGGCTGAATCATACGAGAATTTGGATTTTCTGGAGCCATAAAAATAGAACGGTCCATTTCACGATATGGTGTACCTGGGTCTAAATCATCAAGACGTATAAAGGCTCCAATCTCCGTACCTTGTCCATATGGAACTCCATTTTCTAAGTGAATTGTTCCCATATCATCAAATACAACTTCAACATTACGAATCATATCGCCAGCAGCAGCTTTTAAAGCCTCAATAGACTCAGATTTACCAGCGCCACTATCTCCCATCAACATAATTCCTTTCTTTGTACCATCTTTTAAATAAATGTTTACAAAGGCACCATGGATTGGAAGCCATCCCTTTTTCATTTGCGCCAAATTATGAAGAGTTAAACACATCTTTTTTAAATAACCAAAATATTCAATTCGAGGATCATCACTTACACAACCAACCCAGATATCATTTTTATCATCATGATAGAAATTCGTATCATTTTTTCCATCCTCATTTCCAAAAATGACAACCAAATCAGGTTTGTTATTTGTTTCTTCTTTTGTAGCAATTTCAAATAAATTCGCCATACTTAATGCACTTGCCATATATTTTGAGTTAAAATAAACAAAACATAATAAAGCTCCTACTTTACATGGATAACAGAACCAATTATCAGATCCTTTATCAAAATAAGTTAAAGGTTGTACATCAGTTTCTGTAAACATTCCAGTTCTCTTACTTGATTTTGGATGCAAAATCATTGGTGTACGAAGCATAACCGTATCAATGATTGGAATATCTTTTAAAGCAGTATATTCTTCTGACCAAATTGAATCCAATTTATGAATAGAAAAACATGCATTTGTTCCAGCTTGCACTTGGCGATATACCAAGTTTGGTCTTCCCATCAAACGTTCTTCAAACAAACGATATGTTCTTAAAAGTAAATTGTTTGAATTTGAATCCAAAGCTACTAATGTATTCACTCCAAAATCTGAAGCGTTTTCACTTGTCATATAGGCAAATCTTTGTAAAGAACGCCAAGTTCTATAAATTTCTTCTATGATTGTTAAAGTTAAATCTTTATCTGATAAATAATAT
>CAVGPK010000143.1:0-2629 GCA_963631155.1 bacterium
TATAAATCATCATAGGGTTTCAAACCCTACAATTCTTAAAGCCAAATTCGATATGGCCCTATGTTATTTTAGAGTACCATTTAAATACGTAAAAAAAGGACCTATGATTTTCACCATAAATCCTCTTAAGAATTATTTCACTTCGACACCAAAATCAAACACACGATCATGCAAGATTTCTTTTTCTTCACCCACAAAATCAATCTTAGAATGCTCCACAATCGAACTTGAACTATTACCCACAAAAATACTCTGAGGTCTAGGCTCAATCACAAATTCATTCTTCGCATTATAATAACCAAATTGACGCGTATCAAAAGTAAATTCTAACGTCTTCTTTTCGCCTGGATTTAACTTCAATTTCTTAAATCCACGAAGCTCCATAACAGGACGATTAATTGTAGGATGCAATGAATGGAAATAAACCTGAACCGTCTCTTCACCAGCTACACTACCCGTATTTTCAACATCCACGCTCACCTTAAAGTTTGATCCTACTTCAACACTCTCATCATTCCTCAAATTTGAAATCTTAAACGAAGTATAACTTAAACCATATCCAAACGGATACAAAGGCTGCATTACACTAGGATCCGCATGAGGAACTTCACTCACATCTAAAGTACCAGGACCAGCAGCACTATAAGACATATAACCACTACCTGTCTTTGTGCCATAATAAATAGGACATTGTGCTGAAATATAAGGGAATGTCACCGGAAGCTTTCCACCCGGATTCACTTCACCACTAATCACACGAGCAATCGGTTTTCCTCCACTAGGACCTGGATACCATCCCTCAACAATCGCATCCACCTTATCTTCAACATTACCCAAAGCCATGGCACGACCATTAATTAAGACCATTACCGTTTTCTTTTGTAATTTAGCAATTTCTGTAATCAATTCCTCCTGATGGAAAGGAAGTGTTAAATCAGGATGATTAATACCTTCACCACTTGTCGCATCCTTACCTTGACCAGTCACTTCTCCAACGCCCAAAATTACAACATCCGCATCACGAGCTACTTCTACAGCCTCATCAATACAAGTCTTCCAATCCTTTGTATTCAAAGTTTTTCCATAAGAAACAACCTGTGCATCTGGATATTCATTCTGAATTGCTTCAGCCAAAGAAATCGTACCCAAAGTCTCCTTTAAGTAATCATCAAAATTATCTTCAAAAGACTTTGAAGGATCCTTATACATCTTTGCCTTCATACTATCCACATCAAACATCTGTTTGGCAAATTCCGCAAAACCTTCCATCTTCGTTGCAACCTCAGGATCCACTAACATCTGCAAGAAAGAACCCATCATAGCAGGATATGCATATCCTCCAAAGAAAGAAGATAAACGAGTCGCAAATGGACCCACTACCGCAATCTTCTTTGTATCCTTACTTAAAGGAAGAACATTCTTTTCATTCTTTAATAAAGTAATGGATTTTGTCGCAATCTCTTCGGATAAAGCATCCGCACTAGGATCATCAAAAACAGCTTGTGCCTTTTCTGGATCAATATAAGGATCATCCAACAAACCCATTTCTTCACGCATCTGTAAAGTACGAAGAACACAAGCATCCAAATCCTTCATATCGACAACACCCTTTTGTACACCTTCAACAATATGATTATAAACCGTTGTTGTCATAGTATCCGAATCAATACCAGCCTTTAATGCAGCACCAGCAAGCTCTGCACGATCCTCATACATACATTGTGTTTGAATAACACGAGGAATTGAATGACCATCACATACCGCAATACCAGTAAATCCTAACTTATCTCTCAAGACATCTTGCGTCCACTCTGAATTTACAGACATAGGAAGACCATCAATATCTGAATAAGTAACCATTATACTTTGCATATCATGCTCTTTGATGGCAGCCGCAAAAGGTGTCGCATACACCTCAAACAAATCTTTCTTACCAATATTAATTGTGGCACAATTGATACCACCTTCACTCGCACCATAGCCAACCCAATGTTTTGCCAAAGCTCCACAGCGCTCTGTATAATCATCACCCTGAATACCATGCACTTCTTCAGAAGTAAATCGTGCAGCCAATAAAGGATCTTCTCCAAACGTCTCATCCACACGACCCCAACGACTATCACGATTAATATCCGCAACAGGACTCATCATAAAATGAGCACCAATCGCCTTACCTTCATCACCAATCACCTTTCCCATCTTATAAGATAGTTCAGGCTCAAAAGTAGATGAAAGCGCAATAGGAACCGGAAAAATTGTCGCATCCGCAGCTACCAATCCAGAACTCGATTCATTTTGAATAATACAAGGAAGGCCTGTCTTTTCAATTAAATATTTTTGAATCCTATTATACCCTTCAGCTGCTTGTTTCGCTCCATCTACAAATCCTGTCGCAAACTGTGTCATACGACCTACACCATCCGGCATAGCTTTTTCAGCTTTTTCCTGACTAAACTCTCCACGAGTTAAAGCCATACTCGGCATAATACATGATAATTGAATCGCCTTTTCTTCAACGCTCATCTTTGAAAGAATATTTTTAACTCTTTGACTTGCCTCTTTCATTATTTATTTACCTGGTATATTGTAGAAGACTCATCAAACAAGTCATCCACAATATACTCGTCCT
>CAVGPK010000144.1:0-2402 GCA_963631155.1 bacterium
CATATCGAATTTGGCTTTAAGAATTGTAGGGTTTGAAACCCTATGATGATTTATAGACATATTCATTGTGCAGGCAGGACAATACGTTCTGCTTGCTTTTTATATGGTTTGTTTTGATTGTTTAAGGGCTTGGATTTTCACTTGCCATTAATCGAAAAGTCAAGGATAAACGTTGCTCGGATCTCGTCCTTGACTTTTCTCTTATGGCACGTGGTTTTGGCTGTAGCCTTAAAGAATCAAACTTCTGTTCAATCCGTTTATTTGTTCTTTGATTCAATCGGTTCAAGCTTGAATGTTTTGGATGGATCCAGTACATACATTACACGATTTCTAAATCGATTCCAGTTTGTATATCCATTCGCATTATTTTTGATGCATTTGATAATCTTGTTTCGATTTTCTATAATCGCATTATTCACTTTTTTTCCGCAGATCACCACCTGGCCTTTATCTGCCTCGACTTTATATTCGAATTCTACAATCGTAAATGAATTAATAATTTCCTGTTTCCATTCGATTAGATTATTTGAAAATGCGATCATCTCTTCGATTTGTGAATCAATATATTCTCGAATCAAAGCTTCAAGATTTTCTTTCGCTGTTTCGAGTGTGGAATTGGAATAAAAGTCTACAAGTTTCAGTTTTAATAGGTAACATTGTGTCAATTCATTATTTATGTTTAATATCTTTTGTCTTAGGTCATAGTAGTTTAAATAAGAATTGAAGTGATAATTGTATTTTCTTTCTCTTTCAACATCAAATAGTTTTCCGTACTTATCTTCTTCGTTTGGATTTTTAAATAGAAGCCAGTTGAATTTTTTAAGCAGATAATATTCATCACTTTTCTTATTGTCTCGATACCCCTTCATTGTATTGATGCGTACCTGATCCATTTTTCTATGGAAATCCTGAGAAAGATGGAAGTAGTCTAGCACACATTGACAATTAGGAAACATTTTATGGGCTACATCCCTATATGTGTCATACATATCCGAACATACATATTTGACGATTTTTCTTTCTTCGAGTGGAATCGTTCTGAAATAATTGAGTAGATCTTCTTTTTTACGACTTGAAAGAATATCGATAGGGACCTGTCTTTTAAAATCAAGAAGGACACAGACATATTTACTGTGTTTTGATTTAAAGGCATAGACTTCATCAAAATTAATGATCTCACTTAGATGATTTCTTTCTATTTCAACGTGGGAATCAAATATAGAACATACAGAAGTTGGTGATATATGAAATCTTCTGGCTACAGAGGTAAATGTTTCATTATAATTTTTAAGGTCTCTGAGAATGTTTTGTATGGTTAAAATAGAAATCTTTTGGGTTTTAAATACGAATGGATTGAATTCATAATAGGTGCGGCCGCATATAGGACAACGATAGCGCCTGCTTCTGTATCGTATGATACATTTTTGATTGGTCAGTGCCGAATGTGTAATTTTCTTTTCAACATATTCCTTTATTTTTGGGACAGAAAAACCACAATGAGGGCATGGTGGCTTCTTATCTTTCAAAGTTACATAAAGAACCATCATTTGGTTATCAGAGGTACAGGTAATATTGGAAATATCACTGTCATTCAGGTTAAAAAGATTTGTAAGAAGAGTGTTAAAAGCTTCGATATTGATCATTTTGATCAACTCCTTTCCATTTTCAATCTAATCATATCTTGAAAATAGAAAATCAAATTACAGTTATGTTGGTAATGGGTAAAAAATAGAACGATATTTATGAGTTGATCCAAAAAGCATGGAAGCTGAAATAAGTGATTCCAAAATAAGATGATATTTATCAAGTCTATTCCAGGAAGGCAAAAGTTCATTCCAAAATCTATGGATTCGAGCTTTAAGTCTTCTTACCGTATAAAGAGCTATTTCAAAGGAAGCAATCGAATCATCGGTTTCATCTAACGTAGCCATATAATAAATCAGAATAAAAGGAAACTGAGAATAAGGGACAAAGTTAGAAGGAAGAATGGCATGTGTAGAATGACATTTCTTACATTGTATACGTTGCACTTTGATTTCAGATTTACAATTGATAGTGAAATCATCATGAATAATATGACGAATATAGTGGCCATAAAAAATGAAAAGACCAATAGCTCCACACTTAGGACAAACTAAAGTAGCAAGCTGGACAGTAGCCAGGAAAGCTTCATAGTCATCTTGAGAAATAATTAGGTTGAAGTTATTGGTAATTTTAAGTATCATGATATTGTCGTTAGGACGGATGGGAATCGCAAACTTTGCACGGTAAGGATTTCCATCTTTTTTTGTCCAATCCTTTCTAAAATTACTGTAACAAAAAGGACAGGAATCGTCACCCTAAAATGATTGATAGGATGACTTTATCTCGTCGATAAAATCCCTACACATTTTAAAGGTTCA
>CAVGPK010000145.1:0-1224 GCA_963631155.1 bacterium
CTTCTATAATTAAATTATGCGTAAAAAATTATTATTTATTCATGTTTTTTTTATTCAAACCATACTAAATCTCTATCCTATTTTTACTATTGATATTTTCTATGATAATCAAACTTATATAGGATATCAGTTACATCAGCCATTATACTTATGGGTTTGGTCATTTTCATCTGTATTTGGATTTTATACCTACTCAAAAGCAATTTGGACAGCCTATAATATTCGTTATTCAAAAAATCTACACATTTTAAGTACCTTATGCATGCTTTTAGGTACTATCATGCCGTATACACAACAAAACACAATTTTAATGGATTTACATATTTGGCTTTGTATAATTGGAGTCGTTTTATTTTTATATGAATGGTTTCATAATATTCCAATTGAACTAAATAAAAACTCAATCCTTTTTTTCATAAATATTGGATTGAGTTTATTCTTTACTTTTATTTTTGGTCATATCACAAGTTTTTGTGAAATATATTTTTCTTTTACAACAAATCTTCTTCTGCTTTTTTGGCTAATTGAATTGTATTAATTTTATCTAAATACATTTTCGCCTTATCAACAAAATACATTTTATTTCCTAATTGCACCACTTTTTCAAAATACATAGATGCAAGTTTATAATCTTCTTCAACAAAAGAAATAAGAGCAATATAATAACATGAGTCTACTTGCTGAAAGGCAAATCTCGCACGCTGTAGACTTTGTAAATAATATTTTTTACAATCGTTTAAGTCACCATCCATTAAATGAATTTTATTTTCAATTGCCAGCATTTCTTCACTTTGAATTAAAATACCCGGATGTCCATAATGCAAACGAATCTTTTGAGCCTCCTCTTTACATTGATTCAAGGATTCAGCATCTTTCAACATGTAATCGATATAAGACATCAATGCATAATATTGCAAACAACTACTAGAATCTTTTCTTGGATAGCTAATTAAAACATCTTGAGCTAACTCAGGATCATTTAAGTAAATCAAACATTGAGCAAGAAGTATATGTTGTGAAAGCTTGTAATGATTATTTCGCTTACATGAGCAATAAATTATGGCACTTGCACACTTTTCTGGATCACAATCTTCATATAAAAGCTTATTTATTGGTAAAAAACAAATAGCGCGATATCTTAAAACTAAATTAAAGGCAAATATATAAAACATGATTGATATCGTCAATATAAATATATTATTTACTAAAATCAAAATAAATAGC
>CAVGPK010000145.1:1234-2307 GCA_963631155.1 bacterium
CAATAATTCCTAAACCATAAATGACATTTAAACGTAAAATGTTATGTTTACACGTTTTCGCAAGTTGTTCAACTGATTCATCGAATTGATGATGAATTTTATATATACGAACTAATTCATCATCATTTGAAAATTGATGTGATTTTTTTTGAATAGATATAGAATGGTTTAATGTTACAATTCCATAAATACATACAATAATGCTTGGGATAACAAGTATTGCTCCAAGAATAATCATTTGTTCTGGAAAAATGAAAATTAAACACATAATAATAAATGGACTAAAATTAAATTTTGAAGTTAAATATTGAGATAAATAAATAACATTTATAATACCGGCAATGAAAAAAGAATCTGCAATATATAATATCCAAATATTGTTTTTTAAAAACTGAATTCCTTCTTCAAGAGCTTCTTTAGAAACACTAGACACAGAATATAAACTACTTGTAAAAAGATCCGTATCAATATTAACACCATTCCTAAACACAAAAACACTCACAATCAATCCAATACAAAAAGAAATAATGAGTGCAATCAAATGTGATTTACAACGATATTTCCACATATAACCCACCTACTTCTGAATAATTTTAGCTGGAACACCTACCGCTGTTGCTCCTTCTGGAATATCTTTTAAAACAACTGCATTTGCTCCAATTTTACAATTTTTTCCTAAAGTAATGTTTCCTAAACATTTAGCTCCACAACCAATATAAACGCCATCTTCCAAAGTTGGATGCCTTTTAACATGGGCTTTCCCTGTTCCACCAAGCGTTACACCATGATACAATTGGCAATCATCTCCAATAATTGTTGTTTCACCAATCACAACGCCCATACCATGATCAATCATTAATCCTCGCCCAATGATAGCCCCTGGATGAATCTCTATACCTGTCCATTTTCTTGCCCAATTTGAAAACCAACGAGCAATGAAAGTATGATGATGAACCCAAAACCAATGTGCAATACGATGAATTCCAATTGCTTTAATATGAGGATAGAGCCAAAACACTTCCCACTTTGAATGGGCTGCAGGATCTAATTCCATTGTTCGATTTATATTGTAC
>CAVGPK010000146.1:0-2301 GCA_963631155.1 bacterium
TTTTCAATACCTTCTGTAATAAGAAAGATTTTAGATAATGTTGAAGAAGGTGTCATTGTAAGATATGTTCGAATATAGGAATAAAATTGATCCATTGTTACAAGAGAAGACGCATGCAATGTCTCTTCCATTGGAGTAGATGCAGATATGGATTGATGATTCATTAATGCATTTCTGATTGCGTAAGCACTTGCGATTGGTTGAATTTTTTCATCAAAATAACCAGTATTTCTTTGAATCAAGATGGGTTTGATTTTTGTGTCTTTGATGGCTTTGAGATAACATACAGCTAATATATCGTTTGGTTCCATTTGACTTGTTAGTAGAGAATAGGCTTTTGGAAAGGATACACCAGTATCCATGATTTCACGGATATGATTTAAATTAACAGGAGTATCCGCAATTTCTAATAGATTTTCTAGATTTCCACATTCACTGCCAAACGAGATATAATCAACATCGCATAGTTTTAATATTTCAACGCCACCTTGTGCGAATTGGGATGCAGCTTGTGTGCTATAAAGATAAGGTAATTCAATCACTACGTCGATTCCATTTTTCACTGCAGCTTCTGCACGTTTCCATTTATCGATGCATGCAGGTTCTCCTCGTTGCGTAAAATGAGAGGACATGACCGCAATCATAATATCTGCATTTGTTTCTTTTTTTGCTTGTTCGATTTGATATTTATGTCCATTATGAAATGGATTATATTCACAGATGATTCCACATGTTTTCATGTACTTATTTTAACGGAAAGTTGCATATAAAAAAAGCTACAAAATGTAGCTTCTTAAATGATACCAAATGGATGATCGTAATCTACAAAGTCCAATAGAATATCTTCATGTTCATCTAATTTACCAACAAGATTGTATTCATTAGATACTTCAATATCATGGCAAACGACCCAAAGTTCTCCTCGATAATGTTCAAGGTTATCATTAACGATCAATAAGTCACCACGATGTGCTGTAAAACCTTCTTCACTTCTAGCTGGAATAGACTTTCCTTTGAAGACCATTCTAGGCATAGAACTTCTTAAGATGTTTTCGTTACAGTCACCACGTTGGTTGTGCTTATCCCAATATACGATTTCTTTTTCAATGTCTGTTACATCATCAACTAATGTTGCACGCATTGTAATCTTTGTTAGATCTGTATTCGCTAATAGCTTTAATTCTTCATCAGATGCATATGCATTACCAATCAAAATGTCTTGGCAGTCATTAATTGCGATGAGATGTCTCAATTGAAGATCAATTGGAAGATCTCTATGCATTTCTAATGTTGGTAAACCATCAAATACGGGCCAAGGACCAAACGTATCCTTTTCATTGGAAGATACAAATGATGCAACTCTAAATCCAGCATCTTTATATCTTGATGTTAATTCCATGTATCTCTGTAATCCCATTCCAGTATGTCTTTGTGGGAAGAAGTTAGAACAAAAACACATATTTTCTTGATCTGCACCAGTTTCAATCAGATTGTCATATGCAATGACACCAGAGGCATTGTATTCAATCATGATTCCATAAGGGTTACGTGTGATTGCGGCATCTTCTTGAGAAGAAAAATGTCCATCCAAACGAATAATATCTAATCCAATTTCATTAAATACAGATAAATCATATGGTGTAGCACCGATGTGTTTGAATACTTCAGGGTTTGTATCTGCACTAACAGTTAAACCACATTCGTGAGCGACTTTGCAGAACTTTGAAAAGTTTTTAACGAGTTCCTCTTTTGACTCCTTTACTGATAGGAAACATGTAAAAACTCTCTTATAGCCGAGTTCTCCAGCTTTTTTCATGTAAGCAAATACTTCTTCGTATGTGCTATGTTCCGGATATACCGATATACCTAATTTTTTCATGAATTTATTTTATGCATATCAAAAAAGATAATCAATGAAAAAGTGACTTTTGTTGTGATATTTTCGTGAAAAATATTTGATTCGTTTTTCTTATAGAATTGATTCAAAATTTAGATTTTTTATAAAAGAAGGAAGCCCTATACTCTTATGTAGGAGGATGATCAAATGAAGGAATTAGTAATTTACTTTTCTAGAAAAGGAAATAATTATATCGATGGTTCTATATGTGATTTGAATAAAAGCCGACGCATACCCCGTCTATAATCTATTGATTTAGGCGGGGTTAGTCGGCGAAAAAGCGCCAAGTTAGGCGCCTATTTTGCGGAAAAGGAACATTCAATACGGTATAATATTAGTATGAAGATAACACAAAGCTATGGAATTAAATTCAAAGATGGATACGATGCAGTAAAAAGAACAAC
>CAVGPK010000147.1:0-2264 GCA_963631155.1 bacterium
ACTCGTGACCTCCTGCGTGACAGGCAGGCATTCTAACCTACTGAACTAACGCACCATAAAAAATGGTTTGAAAATATAAGCGGTGCGTACGAGATTCGAACTCGTGACCTCCTGCGTGACAGGCAGGCATTCTAACCTACTGAACTAACGCACCTTTTGTTGTTCCTTATTTGCGAGTGCAAAGGTACTCAAAAGTATTTAAACCGCCAAACTTTTCTCGGTCTTTTTCCAAAAAAAGTTGTTTTGACATTGCCAAGAACTTAGTGTATACCTTTTCGTATAATTGCTGATCACTACAGGTGTACTATGGCATTGATATCATTTTTTGATAGATAATTACATCATGATAATGATCTCCATCGAAAAGCCAGTCGTGGAGCGTTCCTTCTTGGCTGAAACCGGCCCGCTCAAAAAGCTCACGGCTATGAATGTTGTCAGAGCCTACCAATGCATAGAGTTTATGGATATGGAGGATGGCGTGTGCATAGCAGAGTACATGCTTCATGGCTGCTAGGCCAAACCCGTGATTGCGGAATGGTTCAAATATGACGATGCCTACCTCGGCTCTTTGATGCTGTGCATTGAAATTCATCAAATCAACGATGCCTACGGTACGTCCCGAAGTGTCGCATATCATCATCCTTACTTGATGATCCGTAAAGATGTCTCCCGTGGCATTGGTTATGTATTCGCTGAGTGTATATCGTGAATAAGGTGTGTTAGTTGCACCAACCTCCCAAAGCGAAATGTCATTCTCCACCTTGTAAAGCAAATCGAGATCCTCGGGCTCAAGTGCACGTAATTGAACTTCACTCTTTGAAACAAATGATTTGTGTGTTTCCATACCTTGCTATGTAATATTCTAGTGCTATCAGCCAAAAAATATGTTGTGGTTGGTTATCAAACAATTGGATTCCGGATGCCAGAAGGCAAAAAACGAGCCATGACTTGACAATGGTAGCTCGTAAAATATATCTTCAAACTTATGGCATGACATGTCGTATACATGAAATGTGGTGTGGCGCTCTTCTTCTTTCTTGTTTCCACACTTTTCGACTGTGGAGGCAAAGATGGCTCTGAGGCCATTCTTTTCAATCAACGCCTTGCACTTACTTTTATGTTCTTCGGAGACATGGAAGACATATAGTTCCTGTGTATCCACAGGCATTTGTACTTTTTCTAAGTGTTTCGTCAGTTTGTCCCACTGCATGCTCGCCAAAGAAGTGAAAGCCTTGAGTAAGATGGCCGTCTGAAGAGGAAAGAACATCAACCTTGAAAAATGTCGGAAGTGTTTGCGCACGAAAATTAACATTGCCTTATAGAATACAGTCACATAGCGAAAGCTTGTCTTTTGCGTGCTCTCACCCTTATAGTGCAATATGCGCAAGGGTAGATACCAGTTCTCCCATCCGCCTTGCAGGATACGATAGCTTAAGTCTATATCCTCTCCATACATAAAAAAGTCTTCGTCAAGTAATCCTATGTCATCCAGGACTTGCTTGCGTATCAGGCAGAATGCCCCACTCATAATTTCGATTTGTGCCGGACAATCCCAGGAGAGCCAGCTCATGTAATATTTAGCGAAACGATGACTGTTTGGATAACGGCGACACAAGCCTGTCATCTTCCAGAATGCAGTAGAAGGATTTGGAATTCCCCGTCGGCTTTCCATGGCATCACTACCATCCGCATTAAGCATGCGTACCCCAAGTCCTCCTGTCTTGGGATGTGCATCCATGAATTGCAAAGCGTCACTTATGACATGCTCTCCGACCACAGTGTCAGGATTGAGCAACAAGACATATTCTCCACTGCTTTTTTGTATGGCCAGATTGTTAGCTTTTGAAAAGCCAAGGTTATAGCCTGCCTCCACATACCGCACCCAGGGATGAACTTGCTTAAGGTATGGCACGGAATTATCCTTGGAATCATTGTCGACTACGATAACCTCCGCATCAATTCCGTGAAGTGCACGCTTCAGGGAGAAGAGGCATTGCGCCAAATAATATTTTACATTGTAATTGACAATGACTATAGAAATTTTCATAATCGAAAAATTGCCTATTGGTGATTTCTTGACAAGATCCAACCATTATTCTGCGTTCTCTTCCGCCTGGCAACGCGATGCAGACGGATAGACAAAAACTGAGCTCAGTAGACAGATAATGGCCATATAGCCAAAGCCGGGGTGGATAAATTGATAATAAAGGTAAACATTTAGCATCATCGGAAGCAAAAGCAAGGCTAGTCGCAAAGCTCGACAG
>CAVGPK010000148.1:0-2222 GCA_963631155.1 bacterium
GTCTACTATTCAACTGTGTTGCAATTAACTTGACAATTCGGGATACAAAAAAAGAGGAACACATTTTTTGCATTCCTCTCAATACTTACTTTAATAAGATTTGACCAACCGGTCCTTGTTTCTATTTTCCAAATAAAGTTTTGTTTTCGACTTCAGCCTTAAATTTACTTAAAGCCTCATCCAAAGAAAGTGTAACACTCTCTTTTTTACCACTCTGACGAATTGTCACTGTCTTATTTTCTTGTTCTCCATCACCAACAACGATTTGGTATGTTACCTTTTGAAGTTGTGCTTCACGAACACGATAACCTAATTTTTCATTACGAGAATCTACTGTCGCACGCATACCTAATGATGTAAGCTTTTCACACACTTCATTTGCATATTCCACATGTTTTTCATGGTGCACTGGAATCACGACAAATTGACGTGGTGCCAACCATAATGGGAAGTGTCCTCCAAAATGTTCAATTAAAATACCAATGAAACGTTCTACAGAACCATACACAACACGGTGCAACATAATTGGTGTTTTCTTTGTTCCATCCGCATCTACATATTTACACTCAAAACGTTCTGGCAAGTTCATATCCAATTGAACTGTTCCACATTGCCATACACGACCTAAACTATCTTTAATATGAATATCCAATTTTGGACCATAGAAAGCACCGTCTCCAGGATTAACTTGATATTCTTTTCCTGCATGGACACAAGCTTGTGCCAATGCTTTTTCACTCGCATCCCAAATCTCTTCTGATCCAATATATCCACTTTCTGGACGTGTAGACAATTCAATATCATATGGAAGACCAAATACAGAATAAATACGATCTACCAATTGTAAAACACGTTTAACTTCATCTTCCAATTGATCTGGAGTCACAAATAAATGGGCATCATCTTGTGTAAAAGTACGTACACGGAACAAACCATTTAAAGCTCCACTTGCCTCATGACGATGTACCTGTCCTAGTTCTCCTAAACGTAAAGGAAGATCTTTATAAGAATGCAAAGTAGAATTGTATACCAATAAAGCGCCTGGACAATTCATAGGCTTAATCGCAAACTCACGATCATCCACCATAGAAGTATACATATTATCTTTATAATGATCCCAATGTCCACTTAATTCCCATAATTCTTTAGACATCATAATTGGCGTCTTAATAAATTTATATCCTTCTTTTGTATGTTCTTCATACCAATATTGTTCCAAAATATTTCTTAGAATCATTCCATCTGGTAAGAAAATAGGCATACCTGGTGCAAATTCACTAATTGTGAATAATCCCATTTCCTTTCCAAGCTTTTTATGATCTCTTTTTTTAGCTTCTTCTAACGCTTCTAAATGTGCTTCCAACTCTTCTTTTGTATCAAAACAAATTCCATATACACGTTGTAACATCTTATTGTTGGCATCGCCCTTCCAATAAGCACCTGAATGTTTCAATAATTTAAAGTTCTTACACATCTTTACCGTCTCAACATGAGGTCCACGACATAAATCAGCAAATTCACCCTGACGATAGATTGTGATATTTCCATCCTCTAAGCCATTGATCAAATCAATTTTATAAGGATCATCCTTAAACATTTCTAAAGCATCCGCCTTTGAAATTTCTTCACGAACAATTCTCTTTCCATCTTTGGCAATTTTCTTCATTTCCTTTTCAATCTTTGCCAAATCTTCTTCCTTAAGTTTTACATCACCTAAGTCCATATCATAGTAAAAGCCTTCACTAATAACAGGTCCAACCCAAAAATGAGCATTTGGATATAGACGTTTTACAGCTTGAGCCATCATATGAGCACATGAATGGTTCAATTTTGAAAGATGTTCATTCTCTAAAACATTAACTAGTTCCATTTTCTTTTCCTCCATATAAAAAGCGACAGCCATCAAAGGACGTCTGTCGCACGCGGTACCACCTTTGTTTATGCAAAATATGCATACACCTCAAATCCTTTAACGCAAGGAATACGGCACACTTTTTCAAGGGCAATTCAAAGGGAGTAAACACAAATCTTCGCCAAGCATTTTCACCAACCATACTCTCTCTAAATTTGAAGAATAAGCATTCATATCCTCATCAACATCATTGCCTTGATTATAGAACGAAATGAAACGCGTGTCAAAGAAAAAAGATCCGAAATCAATCAGATCTCTGATTTCAAAATGATAATGTCTTAATGTAATCAAATTGATTATGTCCCAACTT
>CAVGPK010000149.1:0-2193 GCA_963631155.1 bacterium
TTCAAGATATTGGATGGCAAAATGAAGTAAGTGATGGAGAAATATCAGGAACAACAGGAAAATCCAAACGATTAGAGGGAATTAAAATCTCTTTATCTGGTGCAAAAGGTGGAATTTCTTATTCAACACATATTCAGGATATTGGTTGGCAAGGATATAAATCAAATGGTGAACTAGCTGGAACATCAGGCCAATCAAAGCGATTAGAAGCCATCGTAATGTATTTAACAGGTGAAATTGTGAATGAATATGATATTTATTATAGAGTTCATGCTGAAAACCTAGGATGGATGGACTGGGCAAGTAACGGACAAAGAGCTGGAACCCAAGGATATTCTTATAGATTAGAAGCAATTGAAATTCAATTAGTAAAAAAAGGAGAGAGTGCTCCTGGAAAAACAAGTACACCATTTAAAAAGAAGAATGGAGATTCTTTTGAATATACAGGAAATTTATTAGATAAAAGCAGTATTGAAATGAATGTTGGAGAAACAAAGACATTCAAAGCTACACAATATTATTCTTATTGGGGAAACAAACCTAATGTAACCATCGGAAAAAGTGTAAGTGGAAGTAATATAAGTGTACAAGAAAATTCAAATACAACAATTCAAAATTATAATGGTACATTGACAAATGAATATACGATTAAAGCAAATCGAAAAGGAAAATCAACGATAACTTTACAATATCCAGATGGAACTACAAAGAAAGTTGAAGTAAAAGTTGTGGATCCAAATTTACCAACAATAACTTACTCAACACACATTCAAGATATTGGATGGCAAAATGAAGTAAGTGATGGAGAAATATCAGGAACAACGGGACAATCCAAACGATTAGAGGGAATTAAGATATCTCTTGAAGGAATTAGTGGGAATGTTGAATATCAAACTCATGTACAAGATATTGGATGGATGTCTTGGGTTAGCAATGGTAAAATGGCAGGTACTTCAGGCCAATCGAAACGTTTAGAAGCGATTCGTATTAAATTAAGCGGACAGATTGCGAATGATTATGATGTTTATTATCGTGTACACGCTCAAGATTATGGTTGGCTTGGCTGGACTAAAAATGGTGATAGTGCAGGTACAGAAGGATTAAATAAAAGATTAGAAAGTATCCAAATTTGTCTTTTGAAAAAGGGCGATACAAGTATTTCCACTTCAACCGCTTTTATTGGATCATCTAAAATTGGTGGTGTTTCAATAAATACATACTCGGATAATGGATGGAGTGGGAATTCTTCTAATAATATGAAGGGTGTTAAATTTACTTTAGATACATCAAGTTCATATTTTGGAGGAGGACTTCAATATTCTGGACATTTTGTGAATACCGGATGGTCAAATTCAGTTACAAATGGTATAGAAATAAAAAATGATTCTATTCTTGATGCGATTAAGATTTCTTTAACTGGCGAAATTTCAAAATATTGTGATATCTATTATCGCACATATGTAGATGGATTTGGTTGGCTAGGATGGGCTAAAAATGATCAGGTTGCAGGTTCTAATAAAATCAATAAGTCCATAACAAATATTGAAGTGAAAATTGTATTGAAAGATACTTCTTCAGGATTATCAAATTCAATGTATTATATTGAATCAATGAGTAAAGCCATGCAAAAAGCACATGAAATCAATAATCAGCTTGGAAGAGATTTACGAAAAGCTTTTGATTATGCAAAATCAATTACCTATTCAAGATATGTTCCTGCAGATACACCATCTTATGGCTCTGAAAATTATGCGAATCAAGGATTTGATAATCATGTTGGTAACTGCTATGTAATGTCTGCTGTATTTAGTTATTTAGCAAAAGATCTTGGTTATGACGCTCATCAAATTGGTGGTCAACATAGTAGTTACAATCAAACACATTCTTGGGTTGAAATTGATATGAACGGCACAACATATGTATTTGATCCTGATTTTGAAGTTGAATTGAATCGAAACGGTTATATGTTTACTTATGGTACGTCTGGTACATTAAGATATCATTCATATTCTCGAATGAATTAGGTGTTTGATATGAAAAGATGTTTACGCATTTTTGCTTCTTGTTTAGTACTAGTATTATTGTTTGGTTGTTCAAATAGTGCCGAAAATAAGAGTGTGCAAAATAAAGAGAAAAAAGCAGATAAAATTATTTTGATTGGAACAAAAAATCTTGAATCGAAAAAAATTAAAG
>CAVGPK010000150.1:0-2037 GCA_963631155.1 bacterium
AATTACTCGACACTTGTCGCAGATTGGTTTAACAGATGGTCTTACTTTCATCTTTAATCGTCTCCTTATTTGCGTCTAAATGTAATACGCCCACGTGTTAAGTCATACGGTGAAATTTCAACGGTAACACGATCACCTGGTAAAATGCGAATGTGATGCATACGGATTTTACCAGAAACGTGAGCTAAGATTTCGTGTCCGTTTTCCAATTTAACTTTAAAAGCTGCATTGGGTAAAGTGTCAACTACGATACCATCAATTTCGATCATATCTTGTTTAGCCATGAATCCTACACGCCTCCTTCTATAAAAAATGAAATGATGCTAGGCATAAAATGCCAATTACCATTTTAACAAAAAGTCAAGAAATAGCCAAGTAAAAAAGAAAAAAGATTAGATAGTTTTCTAATCTTCCATACGTGACATTAAAATTATCAATCCAGAGGATACCGTATTTATTGGATCATCGGCCACAAAAAAAGGACAACCAACACTTTCTTGTAAATAAGTAGACAATCCATTTAGAAGCATGGAGCCTCCGCAACAAATAATTCCTCTTGTTTTTACGTCCTGTTGATTTGGTAAAGATAAACTTGAAAGAAAGGACAAAATCCAATTTGACCATTCTTTTAATAGAGGTTGTATCACTTGAACAATTTGATTCTCATTAATACGCACACTTTTTAATGTATGTGTACTTAAATCCATACCAACAACTTCCATTTCTTTTGGATTTGTTTGAAGTATAGCCTGACCAAACTTTCTTTTTACTTTTTCTGCCTGTTTATTTGTGATTTGCATATTCGCACTACTTTTCAACCATTGACGAATATATAAAGTAAGTGTTGCTCCAGAAATTTGATTTCGAGATTTCTTTTGCATCTTACCATTTGAAAATAGAGCAATATCACAATTGCTAGAACCTATATTTAACACACAACTCGCCACCGGTAAAAACAAATCGAGTTTTGCTCCAATGGCCGCAATCCATATTTCTTGTTCAAAATAAACCTGATAAGCCCCCAACTCTTCTAAATGATCTTTTAAAGTTTCACATGCACTCTTAGAAAAGGATGTTGGATAACTCACTAACAATATCGTTTTTTGAAACATTCTGAACACTTTAAATTCATACAATAGTTGTTCCAAGACAATGTCTAAAGTATCAAAATCGATTGGATCTTGTTTTAAAGGAGAAATCACTCGTATATTTGTATGTACAGAACCTATTAAATCTTTCGCATCTTCACCAATACCCAAAACATGATCATGTTCATCTAAAGCAACCATGCAAGGTTCATTATATAAGATTCCATCTTCATCACATAAGCGAATATAATCTGTTCCTAAATCTATACCCATTCGAATCATGCAAAACCTCCAAAGTGAATACACATATTTTACACCACTTAAAAATATGATACAATACGGGTGCATTCCAATCATTCTTATGAAGGTAAAAAAAGATAATAATATCCTTGATTTAACAACAATAAATGAACCCATTTTTTGTGTGACGTTGGATTCGTTAAAGACAGAAAAAGCATTAAATTATCATGACACATTTTTATTGTGGCAAAAAAGTTTTGACATTTTTCATATACCTGTTTATATGATTACGCCAAATTCACAAAAGGAATTAGAACGAATAAAAAGAATGTATCGTTCAAATATTGAATATGTCCAAGATGTCGATGCCTTTCAAGATTTAGGGAGTTTTACCAACAAAATTGTATATGGAAAAGAATACAAAATCATAAAATCGGCTATGTATATCCTAGTAAATGGAAAGGTGATTGATTCGAGTAAAAGAATACATAATAATTCCATAAAAAATCTATATATAAAAACGATTGATTGTAAAACAAAAATATTTTTAAAAAATTTAAAAAATTCCGTTGACATACCACCTAACCTTTGGTAATATAAATGAGCGCCAAACAGAAAGCGCAAAATCGATGGAGGTTTAGCTCAGTTGGGAGAGCATCTGCCTTACAAGCAGAGGGTCAGCGGTTCGAGCCCGTTAACCTCCACCATT
>CAVGPK010000151.1:0-2018 GCA_963631155.1 bacterium
CCTGAGTTTTACAGTCAACAATCACGAATATTCAATAATATCAGCTTAAATGCTGATTTTTTTATGTCAACTCTTTTATTTTTTTGTGTACCGTAGTGTAACGTTATGTTATAATATATGTATATTAAGGAGACGTCTCTATGTATCTTCATGTTGCGAATACTAAAAAAGGAAAATATCTTACTTTCTATGAAAGCTATCGTGATAATGTCACAAAAAAGCCTAAAAACAGGTGTGTTCAGGCTATTGGCTATTTGGACGAGTTTACCAATCTTTATGAGGATCCTATCGCTCATTTTAAACAAGTGGCTAAAGATTTGACTTACGAAAAGAAAAATGACAAAACTTCCACCATCACTATTAATATGAGCGAATCAATGACAACCGATACTGACGATATTAAAAACGTAGGATATCTTGTATTGAAACACATCTACAAAGAGCTTGAGATCGATAAATTTTGGAAGCAGGTTTCAAAAAAATACGAATTTGAATATGATCTAAATAAAATATTCCAGCTGCTTGTTTTCTCTCGTATCATTTCTCCTGCCTCTAAAAAGAAAACATATGAATCTCGTAATCTTTTCTTTGAACCATTTGAAGGCTTTCAATTAGAAGATGTTTATCGTGCTTTAGATATATTCAGTGAAAACGACAAAGATTTTCAACAATGGCTTTATGACCATTCTTGTACTAAATACAATCGTGACATGTCCGTTTCTTATTTTGATTGCACAAATTATTATTGGGATGTTTCCAAACCTGATTGCGATGAATACAATGACGATGGATCACTCATGCTCGTTCGTTACAGAAAGATGGGACCAGAAAAGAACAACAGAAAGGATCCTATTGTTGAATTAGGGCTATTGTTGGATAAAACATGTATTCCTTTAGCTTATGATTTATTTCCTGGCAACGATTCAGAAAAGCTTCATCTTCTTCCTATCGTTAAACAAGCTAAAAGAAACTATGGCTTCAATAGAACGATTTGTGTGGCAGATCGAGGTTTGAACACATCTGACAATATCTTTTATTTAAATGGCAATAATAAGTCGGACAACAATAATCTTGACGGCTATGTCTATGGTCAATCCGTGCGTGGAGCAGATGCAGAATTCAAAAGTTGGGTAATCGATCAAAATGGATATATTGATACAGTAATCCAAAATGAATCAAGCGATGAAGGAATATTCAGACATAAATCACGCATCTATCCAAAAAAGCTTCAGGTACATGTAGAAGTGGATGGCAAAAAAGTAAGAAAGACAATAACCGCAGACCAAAAACAAATGGTTTACTATTCCAAGAAATATGCAAAAAAACAAAAAGAAGCTCGAAATAAAATTATAGAAAAAGCGATGGATTTAATAAAACATCCTGGTAAATATGACAAAGTGGCAGCTAGCGGCACATCGGGATATGTCATCAACCTTAACTACGACAATAATGGCGTAATCATCAATAAAGATCTTCAACTTGATATAGATAGAATAGCAGAAGAAGAAAAATATGATGGATATTATTCAATCGTCACAAGCGAATTAAAAATGAGCGATACAGAAATAAGAAACATATACAGAGGGCTCATTAAAATAGAGGATACATTTAAAGTGACAAAATCTGAATTAGATACACGACCAATACACGTAAGAACAAACGAACACATAGAAGGACATTTCACAACATGTTTTGCAGCACTTGTATTGATAAGATTATTAGAAAACAGATTAGGCAATAAATATTCAACACATAAGGTAATAGAATCATTAAGAAAATATCAATGTGCACATATTGATGAAAATCATTATCAATTTTTCTATTATGATGAAATACTAAAAGATATAGAAAAATCTTTCGAGATTGATCTATCAAAAAAATACAAAACCAGAAACGAAATCCGTCGATTACTAAAATATTAAAAAAAATTCAAAAAGATTTCATTACACTACACAGACAAAGAGCCGCATAGTCCTTAAACAAAGGCTATACGGCTCTTTTACTGTAAAACTTGAGAT
>CAVGPK010000152.1:0-2002 GCA_963631155.1 bacterium
CGCTTTCATCTCGGTCATTGAATGGCCGAGGATTCCCGCGCCAGATTCCTAAAAATTTCCATTGTAAGCTACAATCATCTCATCATTCTTTTACATCAAAATGTGCTCCCCAGGCTTTACACAATACTCATTTCCATCCTTCTCAAAATATAACGTATATGCGGTTGGATTAAATACTTGCTTTGCGTCCATGCTGAATACAAGCTGTCTGTAGGCTGTGACATACTCATAGATCTCTATATTTGTTGCGTACCAGATATTGTCTCTGCCACCAATATATTCTGCAAAATTCTCGATCACATTCCAGTTATCATGTGCCTCAAATTCATAGCTATGTCCCCACAGATAAAACAGCCACGGAGAACTATTGGAATTATCCTCTGCAAATTTTTTTGCCAATTCCATAAGCTTTGGATCATCATGATGACAGGTAGCCTCAAGGCGAAGCCAATCTTTCGGGATCGAAAATCCTCTGTTGGAAATTACCGTTCTGGAATACACAATTCCAGCTGCCTTCATGCATTCCATAACGGTATCATGAAAACTTCCATATGGATATGCCATTCCGCGCACAATCACGCCAAACTGCTCCTCCAAATTTTCACGATCCTTTACAATATCCTCCAGACACAGATTGATCGGAAGCTGTTCAAGATGTGGATGTGTCAGGCCGTGAACTGCGACTTCCATACCACTCTCCGAATAGAGCTTTGTGACCTGCTCTTTTGTCATTCTTCGATGAATTGTTCCCTCTGGGTACACCGTCCCTTCTGGGGCATAGCAGCCACTGTTTAAGTTAAACGTTCCCTTCAATCCATTTTTCTTCATGATGTCAATCAGACGAATGTCCTGTTCCACACCATCATCATAGCTCAGTGTCAACGCCTTTTTCTTTCCACCTGGAAAACGCATAAAAATTCCCATGATTCTTACCATTCCTTTCCATTCCATTCCATTCCATTCCATGAACTATCGTAACACTCTATGTATGTTTTGCATACGGCTTTCTTGCTATTTCCTACTATAGCACCTTCCATCATCGCTGTCGATGCAATATTTTTGCAGAATTATTTGTATTTTTTATTCCTCATCTGGCTTAAATTGATCTGAATATGCATGGCTTCCATCATACCCACATACGCCCATTCTAGGCGAATTGCATATCGGCAGGAAATATTCTAGTTCAGAATCTTCTTCATGTTCTTCATTTTCCTGTTGTTCTTTCAAGCATTTATCACACCAGAAAAATCCATCATCATATCCCATCGGATTAATCCATTTTGCTTCATTCTGTTCACAATTGTTGCACACTATTTTCGGCGGGTTATTTCGTGATAAAATTACGACTTCATTATCCTTTTTTTCACCATCGCGGCAACTATGTATGTTCAAAATCAAATTTGTCGTTGAGCCAAAATCATATGCATAGGAAATTGAATCTCCTACCTCTACAACATCTTTTAGACGATGATTCATATCTTCTGAATCCTCATCCCAATATGGATCGGGATCACTTTCATATTGAATGCCATTGCACTCAAACGCACTAAGATGCCCACAGCATTCTACCCAAATATCACGAATAAATTGGTCTAGTGTCTTTAATGTCGTATTTTCGCTTGCCTCAACGATTAGCCAATAGGCCTTCCGATATTTATCCAAAATGACAATTTCGAAATATCGACACCTTTTCTTTCCACGTTCTGAACCTAGCCGAATCTTTCTTTTTTTACATGTTGACAAGTGACGCAGCATTCCGCCTTTCGTATATTCTTTCCCACAATATTTGCAAAATCCTTTTGTTTGAGTCGCCATATTTCCCTCCTGTATGTTTTGATTTTTACTATTTCTTTCCTTGGATATTATACATCCTTTTGGCAAATACCCATTTTTTGATAACTTTATTATAACATGTTTTCTGCCTCTTGTCATTGCATACCATTAATTGTGAACTACTCGGTCATAGAATGGCCGAGCATCCAAAGTTTCCCTTGAATGCCGG
>CAVGPK010000153.1:0-13029 GCA_963631155.1 bacterium
CAAAATTATTTTGATTTTATAACACTTAAGATAAAGTTACATCAACTTTATGTAAAAGCCAATCTTTGATATTTAAATGTGTTATACCATCTTTAGACATATCATATTCATCTTAGCTAAGTAAGTATTTAGGTGGCGATCACGAACTGTACTTAAATCATAAAATTCTCTTAAAGTCACATCATCATATAAAATTAAAGACTCCATTATTTACAAAAATTTAATTTTTTAATGTTCTTAATTATTATTCTCAATTAAAGCAAAAATAAAAGGCTACCATCATAGGTAACCTCATGATTATATTTCTATATAAATGACAAAAAATATTATAAATGACAAACGATGACAAAAGATACCTGTTTATACTAGATAAACAGTAAGCACAAAAGAAAAATGACTTTATCACTAACATTAGTAATCACTAAATATCATCAAGAATGTTGTCTAAATTCTTAGATAAATCAAATAGTTGTAGTAAAATCAATATATAACAATAGAATTCATGGCTAATGTTTCTATAATTTCTTTTAAATACTAAAATTTTCTCACAATAAATATGGTACTAGAAATGTCCATGTTGACAATAATTTACTGTAAACATTATGTCTTGTCTTCTACTATGATTTTACATTTCTGTTCTTTTCTTTTTAATCTCCGTTCATAAACAAGAAATCTTCAGCCGTTACTTCTTCAACAGACACTGGATTATCAAAATAATCTTTCTCATTTAAATATCTATTTGTAATGAAGGAAAGGTTCTTGTTTGTTGATCCAAGAAGTATTCTATTTGTATCTAATTTAGTATCGATAAAAGGCCCGTCTATGAGCAAATCAACTGAATTGACCAAATCAGGGTTTAACTGATTCTTGTCTTTTCCAGAAAACATAATGATGCCGAGATTAAGCTTATGAATTTCTTTATTGAACTCTATAAGACCATTTTGCAAGGAAGGCTCGCCGCCACTGAGAGTGATACCCTCAATATCAAATTTTTCTTTTGCGTTTTTAACAATACTTATAAGTTCTTCTAGAGTAACAATATGTTTAGGAATTAAAGGCTGCAATTCTACATTACAGCAGCCTTTACAATGCAAATTACATCCTTGAAACCATATACAGCATCTTTTGAATGGTCCCTCTGTTTTCGTGCATAACTTGATATATGCAACGTTGAATTTAATCATCGAATTCAAAGGCTAGACCTTCTTTTGTAACCTTAGTAACAATCTTGCTTCCTCTTAAAGAACGCAAATCATCCTTATTCTCAAATAAGAACATAGCAAGAGGATCAAGCAATCTATCATTGATGGCGTTCAAAATATCACGTCCACCTTTGGAAATATCAATAGCTGACAAAATATAGTTGATAGTTTCCATTTCTTTTTCGAACTCTAAATCCAATTTGTATTTTTCTTCGATTCCCTTGATTACAGGCTTTAGTTTCGACTTGCAAATCTTATATTGGAATTCTCTATCTTGAATGAAGTTGAATGGAACAATGTTGTTATAGCCAATACGACCAAGCAATTCTGGTCTTTTTAATTCGTTATCGAAATAATCTTTGACAATCTTAATAAAGTCTTTTGCAACGCCTTCTTTATCTGTGCTTGCGTGAACATCATTAGCACCTAAATTAGAGGTGAATACAATGATAGTATCACTGAAATAGACAGTTTCACCCTTTGAATCAGTCAAACGTCCATCTTCAAGAATTTGTAAGAAGATATCTAAAATACGTGGATTTGGTTTTGCAGCCTTCTCGATTTCATCAAATAATACGACGCTAAATGGGTGTTCTTTTATTGCGTTTGTTAATTGTCCGCCTTCTTCATAACCAACATATCCAGGAGCGGCACCGATAAGTTTTTGGTCACTATTTTCTTGAGCGTACTCAGACATATCGAAACGAATGCAAGCTTGCTCATCACCAAATAAGAATTTAGCTAATGCTTTTGATAGTTCTGTTTTACCTACACCTGTAGGACCAACAAAGAAGAATACCCCTTTTGGCATAGATCTTGATGATGTCTTATGAAGACCAGTTAAACCCATATACGCTTTAACAACAGTCTTCTCAATCTTGGCAATTGCTTCATCTTGACCAACGACACGTTCAGCTAATTCCTTCTTGATATTCTTAACTCTTGATTGCTCTAATTTTTCCCAAGGATTCTCTTTTTCACCATATTTAAACAGATAGAACAACTTATCAAAAGTCATCTTATCTTCTTTTCTAGACATTCTAGATAATTGAATGATTTCTCTATTGGTGAAATCCTCAAGCATATCGATACATTCGATATTCTCATTATCTAAAAGTGAAGATGTTCCAGACTTTAGCTTCACTTCAAAAGAATCTTCAATCTTTTGAATCATTTGTTTTCTTTCTTCTCTATCTGGCTTTTGCAAAGTGACGATTTCAACTTCTGGATTTCCTTGATAGAAAGAAATAGGCATGCCTGAGGCCTTATTTAAGATTATGACAACAACGCTCTCATTGCAGTCATCATTTAAATAATCGACTTTACGATCTTTTAAAGCCTTTCCGAGCAAAGTAATATTTTGTCTCTCATCTTCAGATAATCCGTTAACACCGAACAAATATTCAGACCAGTTGATAATGAACGCCACTTTCTTTTTCTTATCGATGACATTCTTATAAACAACATTTAGGATTTCAGCAGGGCTCTTGAATAATCCTTGTTGTCCTTTTGGTTGTTCTTCTTCATCGTCTAATGAATAGGCATCGCCTTCTACCTCAACATCATCAGTTAAGGTCAATTTATCGATTGCGCCTGTAGCACCTTCGACTCTATCCCAATAGACAATGTCTTGGTAATCCATTTCCTTAAACATTGCCTCGAGAAATTCTCTTAATGTGACGATTTTGTTCTTATCATCAAGATAAACATCGCCGACATTGCCATCAATCATAACGCATTTTTTGATTCCGGCGTTTCTTTTTATTTTGTTGAAACTATTTTGTAATGACATAATCAGACCTCCTAGTTAGTGCCTTTGTTCTTGTTTACATATTGATATTTTTGGGTTTGTATCTTATCTGGATTGGACCATATAACTTCTTCATGAAGTATTTTGATATCGTATATATTTTGTAAATCATCCATGAATGGAGTTATGTCTTTATTGCAGGCAAGCCCTTCATATCCATCAAAGTGATACATAAATTTTCCATTAAGCTGAATTTCAAATTCTGCTTTTTGCCCAGAAGCCTTTAAGGCTACAAGCTTAACAACGTTTTTATTCCTATCGATCTTAAGATTCTTCTTAGTATCGACAATGAAACCTCTGTCTTTTATAGCCTTAATGATGACTTTTAAAGTTTCAACTCTAATTTTCTCATCAGTGATAGCAGCATTTACAACCTTATAGGCTTCTTCAATTGATTTTACATTATCTAGCACTTCAGAAGAAACACCATTTGATTTAAGTTCTTCTTTATAGGTTTCAATAACTTCTTTTGTTTTCTTACCTAATAAAGCATCATAACTATTTTGAGCTTTCGATAATATCGAATCAAAATCTACATTTTCGTTTTCTTCTTTAATCAATTCTCTATAAGCTAATTCTCTTAAGGATATGTCCTGAATAGTGTTCAACTTGTCTAATTTATCTTTTGAAATATCAACGACACCATTGATTTTATTCAATAGTTTTTGTGCACTTTCACTAGAAGCGTCGAGAAGACCCTCATTAATCATTTGATCAATAACTTCAAGCTTAGCACCTGTTAAATCATCAACAAGATTAGCTAAGTTTTCGGCTTCATTCTTAATTACTCCAGTAAGTTCCTGGTATTTGTGAACTAATTCCTGACCTCGATTGCCTCCATATCGAAAGTCAGCATCAACCTTTTGCGTATTTAAACTTTTATATTCTTCTAACCTCGCAGTTAATTTATTCAGTTTATCTTGAATCTGCTCTTTTGAACTACTCAAGTACTCTTCGTATTCTTTGACTTTAGAGGTTTCTAATTTATCTGCACTTCTATGAATCAAATCCAATTTCTTATCTATTTTGCAAAGTGAATGAGCAGCAACCTCACATTGAGATTTAATCTTTATGCTAATGCCCTCAAAATCAATCGTTACTTGATGACTCATTTTCCTTTTCCTCCTCGAACTCAAATATTTCCTTACTCCATCTTCTTAAATCATCGGTTTTGAAATTAGGAGTTCTATCTTCAGGATGAATATAGGCGTTCCTATTTTCTCTAAAATCATGAAGATCACTTATAATAGCTTTATCAATTAACCCTAATTTTCTAGCATCACTAAGCATATCTGACAACTTGCCGTTTAGTTTAAATTTGTTTCTAAGAATAATTTCTAACTTTGCAGACAAATTAACAAATACGAATTGATACTCGCCTAAAGTTATTTTCTTTTCAATCAACTCTGGCTTGATATTATTAGGATTCTTTAAAGCAGCATCCAACATATTGAAATCGTCATTAATTGTTCCAAACAATCTCATAAATCCATCGTAATTATTAAACAACGATTCGTTTTTAGACTTTAAATAACTAATGCTTGATTGAAGGCTTTTTAAAGTAGAGTAATTTTTCTTATACTCACTTCTATCTATGCTTTCTTCATCGAACGTATAATTTCTAAAATCGCTAATATGTGTGTCTAATTTAAGATTGTTGATTTGATTATCAAAGTTAATTAAGTCAACAAGTGATTTCTCTTCTGCTTCTTTTACGGAAAGAACATCTTCTACGGGATTTACATAAAGAAGAACAGTCGCCTTATCGAATCCTTTTTCAACCAATTCTTCAAAGACCTTGATTTTGTTTTTAGGTTCTTTGATATAAGTAAAAATCGTATCCAAAACACTTTGAGTAGAAATTCCTAAGAATTTAGGAATACTATTTGTTATTTTTAAAACTGTATCTAGATTGTCTTCAGATACGCTCTTTAAATACTCTTCATAATTGGATAACAGTAATTCTTTATATTCCTTTTGGATGTTTGCATTCATCGCGGCAATCGGTTTTATTTCATTCAATAAAACAATATTGCTCTCAGGATCCTTGTTTAAATAACCTCTTATAATTTCATATGCCATTTCATAATCTTTGGAAATGCTTGAAATCTTAACTAGATTTTTAAAATTATCCTCAGAATATAAATTCAAAGTATTTACATATGGTTTTAATATCTCTTTTAATTCATCCGATGTAACCTTAAGTTTTAGTACAAGAGGAATAGAAATAGTTCCTAACTTGCTATCAAAATCAAATATTCCTGGAATATATGCACATTTGTTATCAGACTGATCAACAGTTATAAATTCACAACAATTATCATAAATATCGATTCCTTCTTTGGATTCAACAACAAAATAATTATTTCCCTTATAATTGCCTTTTGTTATGAGCAATTGACCTTTTTGTTTCAATATATCATCTATTTCTTTAGGAATAACAATGCTCATTAATTTGCTTTCAAAATTTGCAAGCTTCAATCCTGCTGAATACGATGACTTAAATTTAAATTTGTTTTTTAAAGACAAGAATTTATTCACAATCTCGCTTGTATAGAAATCATAGAAGAATTTGTCTAATGTCTTATTTTCAAATTCAAAATCCAAGCTGTTACCATTCAAAATAAGGGCGCAGTCGTATTTTCCAACCCAATTTTTTCGATTTTGTAATTCAACCTTTGTTACAATTTCTTCTTTTTTAATCAATTCATTTTTTACGACTTTGCCATTTTCTTTTATAGGTATCTTTACGCCTTTATTTTTATTTATGAAATCCTCTACATCTTTTTCACATTCGAATTTTTCCATAAATTCATCAGTTATGGCGCTATCCATCAATGGCTTTCCTTCTAAATCAGAAGCCATTGTAAAGGATAATTGTTTCATTGCTATATCGTAGAAAAGCGGAATCTTTGCTTCCTTTGTAACTCCAGTCGGAATACATTCTTCAGCAAAAACTTTTTTTCCTTTTGCAGTAAATCCAAAATCTCCAATTGAATAATAGTTAAAAGAACTTCTATCAAAATAGCCAGTTCTAGTCACAAGAATATCATCATTAATTAATTTGTATATAGTGTCAGCGTAGATATAATGCAAAGATTCAGGAACACCAAAATTAGATAGCACGTTTGCGAATTTAACTGTTTTATCTTTAGATTCATTGATAAGGACAAGAATCATATAAGCGATTCCTGATGGCTTCTTAACCTCAGAATAGGACACGATTTCATCTAATTCTAAGAAAGGAAATTGAATTGAGGTTTCTAATTTGAACTTATCCATTTATTCTTGCCTCCTTATCTTGCAATACATCGACATCATCAATGACTTTTCCATATAGTTCGATAGTTGAAATAATTTCTTCATAAACTCTAAAGTTATGTCGATCATTACCTCTACCATTGACATCAGGTAAATCAATAACGCCTTTCGACTCTAGATATCTTCTATTGCCAACCATGATCAATAGTCTTCTTGCTCTAGACAAAGCGACATTGATTCTTTGGTATGCCAAGATGAATCCAGGATTTGATTTCGCAGGATTTTCAGGATTTCTTACGGTCGATAAAATAATGATGTCTCTTTCATCACCTTGGAAATCATCAACGGTTGAAACAATCATCTTCTCAGCATCAGTTTTAAATTCGTCAGTTTTGATTTTTTCGTTCTTTAAAACTTCTTTGATTTTTCTCGCTTGATCACCATATGTACAGATGACACCGATACTCAATTTTTCTTTGTCATTATTCTTCTTGAAATAATCGTTCAACTTTCTTATAAGTTCAGCAACAACATTTGCTTCGCCAGTGTTGTACATTGAAGTTGAGTCTTGTTCATGAGTCTCATTCTTTTTGCAATCGACAAAATAAATGTGTTTACTTGGTTCAATAATAGGTCTTCCGTTTGATATCAACTTGATGTTGTGATTTTTCAAATTGTTTTGACCATCAAAGCCAAGTTTCAATTCACCTTGATAAAAGTGATTGAAAACATTCATGATCTGCTCATGACAACGATATTGTTGAACGAGCATGGTTTTATATGAATCTGGAATCTTCTCAAATAGAGTCTTAAAGAAGCATTCTTCATATAAATTTGTAAACTTCTTGTTTATGTCTTTGTTGATTATATTCTCATCCAAGCCTTCAAAATCATCATCTCTAAGTTTGGAGAATTCATACATAGGAGGGAGTTGTCTATGGTCACCGACAAGGATTACAGTCTTTCCATACAAAATCGGTATCAGTAAATCAATGAAGCTTGATTTTGAAACTTCATCAATGATGACAACATCAATGCCTACAGACTTAATATCAAGATCATCGATATTATAATCAGATAGTGCTTCTACATCCCCACTTCTAAACCTATCTTTTGAAGTACATGTAATTCCGAAAACGTTGGCATTTTCGAATAAATCTTTAGTAAATTCTTTTCGGTCTGATTCAATTACATCTGGCATTGACATGTAATTTGAAATCTTTTCGTACATAGGAATTTTCTCTTTGTTTTCTTGCTCTTTTCTAGCAAAATCCGTTTCGAGTTCATCCCATTTGTGCTTAATAATCTGTAAAGCATCATCGATGTCACGATAAGGTTCAGATATTTCAAAATTTTTAAAAAACTTGTTAATTTCAGTTTCAAGTTTAGCTTTATTTTCTTGAACATCCTTAACGTCATCTTTCTCCTGAATTTCAATGATCTTTTCATTGATATCCTTGATTTGGTTCTTAAGTCCTTTTATCTCGTTTTCAAGCTTTTGAGACTCAATTTCTTCCTTATCAAGTTTCTTGCTCGTTTCTTCAATATATTGTGCTTTCTTTTCGGTGATTCCTTCTTTAAGTGAGCTGATTTTTTCTTCTATAGTTTCTACATTATTAACCAAATAAGAATCGTTAAAAATTTGATTTAATTTCAAATCGTTTAATGTGGAGTCGCTATATGAATCTAATTGCTTCTTTATCGCAATCAATTCTTTTCGTAAAGATTCATATTCGTCCTTCTTTTCTGGAATTACATCGTCAAATTCATCCTTGCAAGCATCCATTTGACGTCTTATTTCGCTTCTTTTAACTTCAAGAATCGTACTATTTGATTTTGGGTTGATAACGGTCAGTTCTCTTTTGACTTCATCAAGTTTTATATCGCAAATATTTTTAACTAAAACGCCAAGATCAGAATCCTTGAAGTTGTTACTATCAAACAAGGTTTCTAAATCATTGCGAAGATTAATGATTAGTTCTTTATCAACATCATCATCTAATCTTAAATTGCTGTTTTCAATATGACGTTTTGTTCTTCTTAGAAGATCTAATTCAATTTTGAAATCATCTTTTTCATCAGATAATTTAGATATAGCCGAATTGATAACTTTTGCTTTTCCTTCAAGTTCAGCAATATCTGCATTGGCTTTTTCTAAAACTGCTTGAGATTTATCAATCTTGCTTTTTAAAAGTTTTAGCTTATCAAAAGTTTCAGAGAATTCTTCTTTGTTTTGTTTGAAATTTTTATAACGGTTAACAGCTTTCTTCATGTTCGAACTAATATTGTTATAAAAATTATCCACTAAGAATTTAGGATCATACTCATTCTCATTTTTCTTGTTGTTTGATGGAATCAATCGAATAGGGACAATTTCTGCAATTTTAGGAAGTCTTTCGAAAACATTGTCGATAGCTTTATGAGTTTCAGAAGAGATAAGAACTTTCTTCCCCTTCTTAACCATTTGAGCAACTGTTTCGGCGATAACTTGTGTTTTTCCAGTTCCTGGAGGCCCTTGTAATAAGAAAATGCCATTACTTGATACAGCCTTTCTTACAGCTTCTTTTTGCTTTTCATTTAATGTTTCTAGATACCAAACCCAATCACTATAATCAGCTTGTACAGGAGATAGCTTCTCCGGATTAAATAGATATGTAGAAAGATATGGATTCTTTACAAATCCAGAATAGAAATTATTTAAAGCCGTTTCCTGTCTAGATATCTTTGCCTTTTCAGCACGATTGTCATAAACGATGAATTGGCATGATTTGATAGTCTTTATTTGCTTTTCATTTATATTGTTATTAGGATCGCCCAATCTGAAATATAAAGAGAATCGAAGGATTGTTTCTTCTTCAATTACCTTGGCTTTATTATTTTTTAGAGATTCATCAAGTTTTGACTTTAATTCAATCTTTTCATTTCTAATATCATCTTTATATTTGTTTCTTAACTCAGATTCTTTTTTAGTCTTATACGATGAAAGCTCAGCTTTACCTTTTTTTATAATTTCTTCGCTGAATTTGATGGCCAAATTTTCATTTCTTTCAATGTATAAGGCTCTAATATCGATATCGTTGTAGGCATCATCGATAAGTTTGTTTAAACGTTTCTTGAAATCTTCGTCTTTTTCATCTTTCTCTTTTTTGTTCGATGCAGTGACCTTCTTTTTGATTTCATCTTTTAATACTTTGATTTTATTTAGAATTGATGGATCAGAATTGACCTCTATGTCTGAATTTAAAGTGCTAGCTAAGTTTGCTTTTTTCTCTTCAATTTCTTTTTTTATTTTTGCGGCAATGGTTCTATCAAAGTCATTTACAGCTTTATCAAGTTCATCTTTTACAATTTTTTCAAATTTTGAATCGATTGTTTTATATCCTTTTTCAATATCAACGTTGTATTCTTCGTCTAATTGAAAAAGGTGTTCTTGTGGTTCGATTTCTGTAGAAACAATTCGAAAACGATCGCCTAATGCATATCCAGCATTTAGCAATTCACCTAATTGAACCCTTTGAGTTCCTCCAGATTTGCTTTTAAATTTGGAATCACTTTGAGGATCAATAGATGTAATGAAAACATTATCACTAGCGAGTGATCTTATTTTTCTTTCTTCTTCGTTAACGAGTTTGCCTCTTTTAGTAACTTTTGCTTCATTAAATTTCTTTTTGTTTCTATCGATAGTTAATCTGATTAATGGGAATGGTTCAGCATCTTCCACTTTGGAATCCAAAACCACCATATCTCCGTTTTTAAATGCATCGACATTATCTAGAATATAATCATCATAGAGTACTGAATTTTTGCGATAATCTTTCTTATTTACAGCATAAGAATCCAAGAATTCAGTGGAATCTAATTTGAAATTTCTCTTAGATTGCTCATCCAAATAATAGTTTCTGAATTCAATGTATTTATTCCACTCTTCATAAGTTTTTCTAATTTGTTCTGGGTGTTCTACCGTATAGCAGGATTGGATGAGTTCTAAAACCATATTTGGTGTGAAGAACGTATCGTTATAATCTACATGAGGTATTGACCAAACATTTCTTTCAAAAGAATTGCAAACACTCTCGTTTACGATCATATCGTTAGGCGATGACATTGAAGCGTCAATAAATTCAATGCCTTTTACCTGTAGCATCTTCAATTTGCCGCCTTCATAAATATCACCTATCAAAATGACATTTTGATTGTCTGGCAAATAATGCTTCATATTCAATGTGAGTTCTGGTCTGATAACTACATTATTCAAATAGGAAGGCTTTCCTTCTTCAGATTGCTTCTTTTCTCTTAAAAAGTTAGGACAAGAAATGTAGTATCTCTTTTCAAAATTAGAAGGGAAGCAAGTCTCAATGAAAGTCTTGAAGGACGATGTTTGCCTTTCTAATGGAATTCTTTTTTGTAGCAATGAAAATTGTTCGTTAAGTGATAATTTATAGAATTCGTTCTTTGAATATGATGACTTATCTAAATGTTCACTAAATGATAAAAATATATATGCCATTTTCACTCACCCCTTTTATAGCCATGATGGTAATCCCAGTGGATTCTCTATTGTCTCTATTTCTTCATTTGCTCTCTCGATAAAGAAATCATCATAATCCCAACGCGCATCCTTTGGATTTTCGCCGAATCCTCTTTGACAGACTTCATCAAAGAACAAAGGCAATTCATCTAATGTTCTTAGAATAAGATTTTCATCAATCTTTAATACTGAAATGGCTGAATCGCCATTTTCGTATTCATCTTTAGGATCATTGATCAATTCAGAATAAAATCTTTTAAGAACGCTATAAGCCTTCTCGGAATTGTGTTTCAGGAAATTCCAAATCTTATATGCTTTGTCATAGGCATAATAAAATTTGTAATCAAAGAAAGAGATAGAATCCTCCTTATTTTGCTTTCCTTGAATGAAAGTATCGAATTCTTCTCTTGAAAACTTATTATTCTTATAACCATTCTCAACGAGTACACGTAAAGCAAGTGCATCTATTTGCGACATCATTTGTTGGAAGAATTGGGCATATATCGTTTTGACGATGCAATTGTATTCATATTCCCTTGCCATCCCATGAAAAGTCGCGTTCATGCAAGCTTCGTCGTATTCCAACACGCCATCAGCCAATCCGCCTAGTCTTACATCATTTTCCACTTCTTTTGGTGTCTTGATGTTCTTAATCATTCTCGAATATTCATTTATCCATTGTTGTTTCAAGGAAATCGTCAAATCATAGAAACGATTACAGAAATATTCATTCCTATGCGTTTTTGTTGGAACATAATACACACTATTCCTATGTTCAATTTTATTATCTGGTATCTCAAAAAACTTTTTGTATCTCTTGGTATCAATTCTCGCTCTACCATTCTTCATTAGAATGCCATAATAAGCAAGAGTCGTACCGCTATCATCAAGCTTTGAGTAATCTTTCTTTATAGACTTGCTTTTCTTCTTCATGGTAGCCTCCCTAAACGAAAAGATGATAACAGCGATAAAGCCATTATCATCCCCAGTTAATCCAATAACCCTCTAGATTAATTGTATTTAGATACGGCAATACCACTCTTGAGAATTTTGCTCTTAACAATCAGTCTACCTCAGATATTTTTCAATATCTTTGGCTCTGACATCCCATATAGGTAAAGTTCTAAACAAACCCTTTAGAACCTGTCTTATGTATCGGTCTTTATTTTATCATTTTTTTATGATTTTGTAAATGAACGGCCGATACTATCTTTATTATATTTCAAGATGTTAATTCATAAAATGTACCATCAGTACAAAAAAGGAGGCTCATCGCAAAGCGACGAAATCCTCCAATTTCTTATTTAACATCAGAGCAAGATTCGCTAGATTCTCCAAAGTAGGAAGTTTTGTGCCACTCATCCATTCATAAATCACCCTTGAGGATGCAAGTTCCAAATTGTTGGAGACTTGGTCGATAGTGAAATTCGAATCAATGATTGCCTTTCTAATAAGAAAACCTGTCTGTCTTTTGTCTAATGTGGCTTTGTGATAATCGTTCATTTCAGGTACCTCCTTTGAGCCTCCTCAAATTGGTACGTGATTACCACACCTTCATTTTAGCAAAATATTAAGTTTTTTAAAGATTCCTTAGATAAATTCTTTACTTTTCCGCTTCTTACCCATTACGAAGGTTTGAAGATGTTGTTAAATTTTGTCGCTGCGTAATACCTAGGATCAGCGACAACTAGAGGATATACGAAGATTCAAAAATCACGTGCGCCAACTGTGGCACACAAAAAAGCGATGAAAACGAGTTTTCAAGCAGCAAAAAAGCCATAAGACAAGCCGAATCGTAGTGATTCAGCCATCCTATGGCTTATTGCATGTGCCGATGTTGGCACAAATTTATAAAGATTTCTTTGCTCTCAAAACAATTTTGATTTCTTTTATAGACATCAAATGATAGTTTTCTAAAAGAGATCCAAGTTTAGAATCCATTATTGAGGATGTTAAGATTAACCCTGCACAACGAAATAAGATAAGAGAAATATCAAGTGGCAGCTGCATGGATATGCAAATAGCGGCAATAACAAACTTAGATGGATTATTTATTACATGATTCTTATATCTCTGGAATGTTCTATAAGATAAACATGATCTGTCATCTTGAAGGTTAGTTATCGACTTCAGTTGGAAGTTTCCCAGCTTAATCAAATAGTTTAGGGCTTCCTTAAGCTGCATTGATTGCAGCTTAGAAGCAACGATTGAATAAACGAAAGCACGTT
>CAVGPK010000154.1:0-7273 GCA_963631155.1 bacterium
TGCTGCTGTGATTCTAAAGAATGAATAAGCTATATTATTTAAACAAGCCATGACTTTGATTGCATTTTTATTTGTGAATGTATAATCGTCTTCAGCAAATAATTCATCTTTGGTTTTATGTAAATCATTTTCTATTTTCCATCTGTTGTCAATTGCTTCAACAATTAAACGTGATTCTTTTAATGATGATATAAAATAGCGTTCACTTTGCTTATTAATCAATTGATTTTTTCTTTTGTTTGAAACCATTTTTATATAAGCCTTTTGTTTTTCAAATTCCATTCCTATGTAAGAAGAAGGAAGGATTAAAACACTATATTTACAATCGTTGAAAGATAGATTTATTAATTTATTTGATGTGTTAATTCTTGCTTGTATTTCTTCTAATAATCCTTCTTGATTTTCTTTTACAGTAAATACATAATCACCTTTTTTCTGATTGATTATTGAACATGTCTTTTTTTGACAATGAAGTGCATCACCTGTAACAATTGTGTTTTTCAAATTGTATTTATTCAGTATAAGTTGTGCTTCTTTTATTTCGCTTTCTTTATCATCTAATGGATTAGAATACACACAAATTTCTTTTGAAGAATTGTAAACATTTAAAACATTTTTATTTCTTTGTTTATTTGAAGAATTAATACTTCTTCCAGAGCCTTTAAATTCTTTTCCATCAATTGAAACTAGTTCTTTTTTATCTGGATTATTATAGTTATTTAAAATTGTTGATAATAACTTATTTAGGTTATCAATCAATTGTTTTTTGACACTTTGAGCATCTAAAAGTATAAACATTCTACGTAATGTATCATGAGATGGGACATTATCATCAATTATTAATCCCATTTTTACAAATTCTTCTTTATAAACTCTTAAATAATTTGAAGCGTAATAAAAAGATCTAAAATTGCCTTGCATAATTAGAATTAATGATATTAAAAGTTTTTTCTCTATAATCAGGTATTTTATCTAGTAAATGAATAAAATATGATATATCTTGTTTTAAACAATCAAAAGATATATCAGTTTCCTGAATCATAACAGCGATACTAGAATTTAATTCTCTTAATAGAGTCACACCTTTATTCATATCTTATTTTATACTTTTCAAATATACTTTTTACATTGTTTGAATATATTGTATTTATCTTTTTGTCTTTTTCATAAATTATAGCGTTCATATTTTTAAGACTTGTTAAAAGATCTTTTCTATCTAAATCATCATAAAAAACACTAGATAATAAATCTTCAATTTTACTTGATATTTTGTTTACTCTTATTTGATTGTGTTTATTTAAATCATAAAAGCTCCATAATGAAGAAGAATCGAAATAAGTTAGATAAGAATACTTTAAAGTATTCAAATTTATATCTTTATAAATGTATTTGATAATTCCTAATTTTATAAGATTAGTAGCATGTTCACCAGATATATTAAATAAACTTCTTTGTAAAGTTCTTTTATAATTATTAAAGATATAGTTAGATAAACCATATTCTAAATAAGCAATAACATCATCTTTTTCTTGGTTAGATTTTATTAAACCTTTAACTTTATCAATCTTACCAATATAGATAAATCTAGCTACAGGATAATTCTTATTTTCAACACGATAATGTTCAACTTTATACTGATAATATTCATTACCAACTTTTTTAACATCATAGCCTCTAACTTTATATTTTTTAGCGTAATCAGGTAAACTTTCAATCTTCATATTAGTAGTATACAACTATATACTACAAAATGCAAGAAAAAAACTAAAAACCATTAGTTTAAATTCTTAATAATACGAAACAGCAATTGTTTGATGAAAATAGTATGCGTAATGACTAAAACAATGCAAAGGTCTTGACATTTTGCGGGGGGGATTATCATCTTTTAAAAGGACTACGAAATAAATTTGATCGGTAAGCCTTTTCTAAAACAAAATCGTATTTTTGTTATTTGAAAACGGGAGATTATTATGGGACTAATTAAGAGAACTATAGAGAAACGCGATTCAATAGAGTCTCATGCAAGAGATTTTCTTATCGCGAATCATTATATGGAAGAAGCGTTGAATGGCCATCTTTGCACTAAAAGGTATTCCGATGACAAAGAAGTTTACATCAATGCTAATAAGTATTATGAAGAACATGGCCTAAAAGATTTTTTTGAATTGAGAGAATTTCGTGATGAAATCAAGCGACTTTTAAATATCTCGGAATTTACAGACGCATATGAATACGATTGCAAAAGGAACTGAAAACGAATCGAAATAAACCAGTGACTATATTGCCTTCTATCATATATGTAGTAGATGTCATCAAAAACAACGATATCGAATTTAAATTTATACCAAGAGAGGAGAATTGTTAAATGACGTATAAGGAACATATATTAGAAACTCTTTTCAGGGCATATTGCTCATTCGGCTCGGCGAAATCCGGCGCTTCTCGTTCACGTTATAAGTCGTGGGAATATTGCCATAAGATTTTTTTGCAGATGCATAAAAAAGGCTACAACGCCCTTTCTGAAGAAGACTTTGATTATCTTGCTTTGAATCTAGCTTTTTTCCTTGCTAGCTGGGGGATGTACCGTGGCTCTTCTTTCCTTTTGCAAAGGGACTACAAAACCCACATCCCTGCAGTAAGGATAATAATGGAAGAAAAATATGGTCCTCTTTGGGATTTTGACCCAAGCACTAAAGACGTTAAAGATGCTTATAACTTGCTATTTAGAAATGATACAGATCAAAATGACAGAGGTTTGTATTTTAGACTCGAATACTCATATTTAAAAAAATTTGAGAAGGGAAGTTTTGAAGCTAATCCAATCGAAATAGAGGATAAAAAGAAAACCACAACTAAAGAGGCAAAACCAACGGACACTCTTATAACCAAGATACTCCTTGCTACGTTGGCTTGCATCCCGGCCTTTGACACGTTTTTCAAAAAAGCTTGTAAGGAGATAAAACCTTCTATAAGTGATAAGCCAATCAAGGCTTTTTTAGATCTTTGTGAATTTGCTAAAAGATATTCTTGGGAGTTGCAGTTCAAATGCAAGGATGTGTATCACCCGCCTATGAAAGTGCTTGACCTTTATTTTTGGAGGGTAGAGCTTGGAATGTCTTTGTTGAGTGGAGCGAGCAACAAGAAAAAAGACGTCTCTAAAATTTTGATTAGTGAAAAATATTTTGAAGACATCAATTCTTTTGATAATTCAAATAACAAAAGTAAAGATGTGGATTTTCCAAGCGGAGATAATTGGAGGAAATAGATATGAAACGTAAATTCATAAGAAATATCATGATTGCAATGACATCGTTGGGCTTAACATGCGGGACGCTTTCGTCATGCGGAACGCAAGGTGAGCAAGGAATTCAAGGAGAAGTCGGAGAGAAAGGTGAGAATGGCAAGGATGGGACAGGCATATATACTGGCTCTGGAGCACCTAAATCTAGCGATGGAAAAGTTGGAGATCTATATGTTGACTCTGAGTCTGGAAACCTCTATTGCAAAGGCGAATCCGGATGGATTAAGACAGGTAACATCAAAGGCGCTAGTGGTAATGATGGCGTCAATGGCAAGGACGGCGTTTCAATTGTAGGCATTTCAAAGACGTCAACTTCTGATAATGTAGACATTTACACTATCACCTATTCTAATGGCTCTACATCCATATTCACGGTTACCAATGGTGTGGACGGAAAACCCGGCGTACAAGGAGAGAAAGGCGAAGATGGTCATGCTCCTACAATTACAATCGGCTCCAACGGAAATTGGTATGTGGATGGAGTGGATACCGGATATCCAGCGACAGGCCCTAAGGGGGATGCCGGTGTAAACGGGGCAGATGGCATATCCATTGTCAGTGTCGTGAAGACTGATTCTAATGGTGAGATAGACACTTACACCATCACCTATTCTGATGGCAACACATCCACGTTTACCATCATTAATGGCAAGGATGGTAATGACGGACACACTCCTGTAGTTGCTATCGGAAGCGACGGATACTGGTATGTCGATGATGTCAATACAGGCGTTAAGGCCAAAGGCGATGATGGAGATGATGGCAAGGGAATTTCTAAGATAAATAAGACTTCCTCCGATGGCAATGTGGATACTTACACTATCACCTATTCTGATGGGTCTACCTCTACCTTCATTGTTAACAATGGCGTGGATGGAAAGACTCCTTATATTGGAGATAACGGACACTGGTGGATTGGTGATACTGATACTGGTGTGAATGCAAGTGGTGACAAAGGAGACGCCGGTGAAAAAGGCGACAAGGGTGACCCAGGCACTAATGGTTCCGATGGCAAAAATGGTGTCTCCGTAGTCAATTCCTATATTGACGAGAATGGCGATCTCATCTGTGAAATGAGTGATGGCACCACAATAAATGCTGGTCATGTTAAAAATGTTACGAAGCATACTATAAACTTCTATGTGGATGATGACCTAGTGTATAAGACTACAGTAGAGGACGGAATGAAGATGTCCGCTCCGGATAGATCTTACACTGCCGGCTATACCGTTAATTGTTGGAATTCTAAAGAGGACGGGGGATACAGATGGCTTTTCAGCGCATATACTGTGACATCTGATATGAATCTGTATGCGGATTTCACCTATAATGACTACTCGATTACCTATGTAGATGAGAAATATGGAACATCATTGGATACTCTGACCGTAACATATGACAAGGATTATACCTTGGCAACAATAGATAACAAGACGGGGTGGACGTTCAATGGATGGAAGACAAAGGAAGGTGTATCGTTTGAAAACGAAGGCACATATCGCATAGCCAGTGACCTTACATTGTATGCAGACTGGGTTGCCAATCAGTATACGGTTACTCTTGACCCTAACAACGGAACTGTAAGTCAGACTGAGGTCACTGTAACCTATGACCTACAGTATGAGCTTCCAACGCCAGAAAGGATAAACTATAGTTTCTTAGGGTGGTACGATTCATCGGATAAAAAAGTTTCATCCAAGGCCACATGGAAAGGGACGGAGGATGTTACCTATACTGCCAAATGGACCAATGTTCAGAATACCTATGTTTTTGATGCAGGAGACGGAACATGTGATGTGGATTCCATGGTCATCGGATGGGAAGATGCCTATGAACTTCCGACGCCTACTGCTCCATCTGGAGGCGTATACGAAGATGGCACTTATTACGAATCGTATTATTATTCTTTCGTTGGTTGGTACCTGGATGGTATGAATATCCCATTATCTGGAACGAAGTGGACGTATTCAAACAATGGTGGAACATTGGTTGCGCATTATAATAGGAATGGTGACGATAACAGCCTTAAGTATGGAATTTATCCTCAGACTCGCGTATCAGATGAAGCACTGATAACCGCTCTTAATACTTTAAATACCACAGAATCAAATGGCTGGTGTTTATATAATGGGGATTATTATGCAAAATTGACAGCAAAACCAGACTCCAAAAGTTATAAATTCGATGACGGAACCACGATAATTTGGAACACTGAATACTGGTTTAAGTGCGAGCCTATTAATTGGAAAATTCTTGAGTCCAATGATGGCGAATACAAACTTGTCTCATCTGTTATTCTTGACGCCCATTGTTACTATTCTTCAAAAGATAGCAGAACTATTGATGGAAAGACTATTTATTCTAACAATTATAAGCATTCTGATATAAGAGCATGGCTCAACGGCGATTTCTATAATACTGCGTTTTCATTGGGAAACTCCTATATACAAACTACGGAAGTTGATAATAGTGTGGCAACGACAGGCGATTCAACTAACGAATACATATGTGAGAACACGTATGATAAAGTATACCTTCTTAGTTATCAGGATTATAAGAATGCCACTTATTTTGCAGATGAAGAAGCAAGGAAATGCAAAGTAACCGATTACGCAAAAGCAAATGGATGTTATGTTTCCACTAGTTGGTATTCCACTGATTGCGGATTATATTTGACTCGTTCTCCGAGCGATAGCTGTTCATACGAGGCCAATTATATCTTAGATAACGGTCACGTCTTTTCATCCGCTGAGGTTTATAGAAACTTTTATAGTGTCCGTCCAGCAATGACTGTCAAATTCGAGCGAAATGAGAGCAATCACCACAACCAAGGCTAAAATCAGGGTATGAGCCTTATGCTTAGGTGAAATCACACCTTGGGATGAAGAATTCAAATAACTTTTTGATTTTTACTCGGTTTTCTTATCATTTAATCATGCATCAGATCAAAAAATGTAGAATTCTACAAAATGGAGATTTATGCATACATTAACTCGTTTATTGACGCCAATATCATCAAAGAAACTGAAAGATGCGATACAAAAGGGAAAATAATATTTGCTGCTAAGAATATTGTTTTATCGATAATGGTCTTCGTAACGCGAGATTAAACTTTGCTTTTGATAATGAAATGTTTGAGGAAAGAACTCTTATTTCTTTTGAATCGTATCCTTAAAATTTTCCAAGAATGCATCGTCTTCTTTAAGTTCGCGATGTTCTGACTCGGCATTGGAGACAGCTTTTTCTTCCAAGGAATAAGATTTGATTCTTCCGTTGATCTTTTTCCCATTTTCTTTATATGATGAATAGTTTACAGCTTGAGAGCAGTGAGTTTATACTTTGAGAGCAGAGGTATTTTTATAAAAAAATTTAATGCTTGAGAGCATCTAAAAAGGATGGCGATATTTTATTATCAACCATCCTATTTTTTTGTTATTTCTTTAAACTTTTCGCAAAGCTTTCAGCTTTCTCTTTTCCAAGTATTTTTCTAATATTATTTTGGCTTGAAGGCATCTCATAATGATTAGAAAGAAGTCTATCCATAATTGAATCAGCATGTTGTCCACCAAGTAATCTATCATGCCATGTATCTATATCAAACTGAGTAATAAGCATTGTTGAATAAATATCTGATCTCATATCAATTAATTCATAAATGAATTTTAAGTCTCTTTCATTTGATTTATTTGTTAACCATTCATCAATGATTAAAAGTTTGTAGTTTGAAAGCTTCTTTAAAAACATTTTTAGCTTTGAAGGAGATGATGAATAATCATCAATCTTTCTTGTTAAGTCTTTCAGTCTTATGTAGTAGGTTCGATATGTATTTTTACAAGCTTCTATACCTAATGCACAGCCAAGATATGTCTTGCCACTTCCTGTTGGACCGACTATCATTATATTTGTTGCTGTATTTATGAAATTGAGTTCGCCAAGGTTATTGATGGTATCTTTGCTGACTCCTCGTATTGC
>CAVGPK010000155.1:0-3297 GCA_963631155.1 bacterium
CATCTTCATCAACGATAGCTTCACCAGTTTCCTTATTCATCAACGTACCTTTAACCGTATACTCTTTACCGACTTTCAAACCTTCGTAAGCAACCGTATCCGTTAAAGTGATTTCATCCTTTAACTGTTGTTCATGAGTACCATTATCAGAAACAGCAGTTGTATGAATATCAATAATGTCAACCGTCTGGTCTTTATCAGTGATATCTGTATGTGTTGCGATTTCGATGCCTTTACGTTCTAGACTCTCGTAAGCAACGATAGAATCATTCGCTTTTACGACTGACCCATCAAAAGTGAATACAACATCGACAGTTCCATTTGCACTTGTAGGTGTGAATGTTGTTTCTGCTGTAATCTCATTTCCATCTTTATCTGTTAATGCAAAGCTTGTCGCTTTATTCATCAACGTACCCTTAACCGTATATTCTTTACCGACTTTCAAACCTTCGTAAGCAACCGTATCCGTTAAAGTGATTTCATCCTTTAACTGTTGTTCATGAGTACCATTATCAGAAACAGCAGTTGTATGGATATCAATAAAGTCAATAGATTGTCCTTCATCATTGATATCTTTATGATTTGTTACTTCAATAATTTTAGTAACGCCTTCAGTGTCCGTATCAATTTCATATAAGGTTTCAAACACAACAGTTTCAGTACCTGCTTTGATATTTGATGCATCGAACTTGAATGTAACATCCACAGTTCCATTTTTACTTGTTGGAGTAAATTCAGCTTCAGCTGTGACTTTGTTACCCTCAACATCTACAACAGCTTCACCAGTTTCCTTATTCATCAAAACACCCGATAACTTATAGTTTTGTTTTGTAACCAAGTTTTCATATTGAACCGTATCTGTTAATATCAATTTTCCATCAACGACCTGTTGCTCGTGTGTTCCGTTTGTAGATTTCGCTGTTGTTCCAATCTTAGTATCTAAAATAGTGATTGTCTGATCTTCATCCGTTACATCTTTATGGGATGCAATAGCACAACCTTCATGTCCTTCTTCACCTGTATTGTATAAAGTTTCATAGATTACATACTCTTTACCACCAAGCTTAGAAGAGTCTAAAGTCAATTTGACTTTAACATCACCAGTAACACCTGTAGCTGTGAAACGTTTGAATCCTTCAACTACATTTCCATCTTTATCTGTAACAGCTTCACCAGTTTCCTTATCAACTAAGGTAGCATACATTGTGTATTCCTTACCATCAATAAGTCCATCATAAGAAACGATGTCTGTTACATAAATCTCAGAAGAAGCGTTAAACTCTTTTTCCTCTGTTTTCGCATTAATTGCCTTTGTCTTAATTGTAATGATTTCATTTTCAACTTCGACCTCGGCTGTATATTTCTTTGTTGTTTGATCTTGAATTTCAAATGAGAATGGATATTCATTTGTATTTAATTTGTAGTTTTCATAAGTAGAAACCTCGACAAATTTATAAGATGCCTTTCCATCCTGCAATGGTAGGTTACCTACAACGATTGTATCATTTGATTCATCCAAGTTGTATGTTCCAACAACGTCACCTTTTGCATAGATAACTGATCCATCAGAAGCATCTTTGATATCTTCTGTAGCAATCAAATTGAATGAAACTGTACCATGCATTTTTTTAGATGAATTGAATTTCTTTTTCAATGTAATCTGACCTGTTGGTTTTTCATCGGACATAACAATGTTAATCAAAGGCTGACCATCATCATCTGTTCCTGTCACATTTGATTTAGAAATTGTGAATTTACCATTATCCGTCAACAAATAACCTTTTGGAGCGTTTAATTCTTCGATTTGATAATTACCATATTCTAAAGCGATTGGCAAGGCTACCGAACCTTTTTCCTCACTTGCATTGGCTTCATATGTTGTACCGAATAAATTGGCTACATTATCCACGAAAGATAAACGGTTATCTGCGTTTGTAACAAATGTGTCATACCATTTTGTTCCAACTTTCATAGAGATATATCCGTTTTCGTCTGTACGGATTGTAGGTTTTGAATAGTTTGTTACCACATTTCCATCAGCATCCAATTTTTTAATTTTAAATGATGCATTATTTAAAGTTACTGTCTTACCAGCATCTTTATCTTTCTTAACAATTTTGACACCACTTGTCACTGGCTTGTTGTTGATTAAATAATGTACTGTTCCATCACTGCTTGCAGAGATTTGTGTACCATTATCCAATTCCCCATAAACATATGGATTTGAATTTTGATTGCTTACAATAAACTTAAACGGAGCGACTTCATATGTTTCTGTTGCGTTTGTTCCAGTGCTTGTCTGTACAACAATGTATGTACCGTATACAAGCTTACCTGATTTACCAACACCATCACTGTCCGTAGTGATTTCAGAATATTCACGGTCACTGCCATTTTCCTTTGCAAGTGCCAAAGCCTGATTGATATCTCCATTTGCCTGATTGTAATATGTTTCCAAAACAGCTACAAATTTAGCACCGACTTCAGGCGTTACAACCTCCGATTTTTCTGCATCGGTAAAGAATTTTGTCAACTGGAATGATCCATAGTAACTTTCCTCTTTGATGGTAGGTGCATTGTATGTATTCACCCATTCTGCACTTCCTTCTGTAGTGATATTACGAACATAGACCGTTTCATCTCTTTGATATCCAGTTGGTGCTTTCGTTTCCTCAATTGTAATTGTACCTAATGGTAACGTAACATTACCATTATCAGCATAATAAAGTGTATCACCAGATATCACATATTTCTCACTTAAATAACTATATCCATTTTCATTTGTTTTCAGCACCCAAGTACGTGTAGCTGACACCCCCTGCTTTACAGGATCTGAACTGTATTGACCATCATAGTATTTTACAGTAAATTGAGCCCCTTCTAAACTTGCTGAACCTTGTGGCTTGTTTTTATTCGTATAGGCATCCACCTTGCCAACTAAAATACCAACAGGGTCAGATTGAGGTGTATCTGTTAAAGAAATCGTTTCTGTTTTATCGGCTTTGACAGTCACACTATGTGTTTGTGTATCTATAGCATAACCTTTTGGAGCTGTTGTTTCCTTTACATAGTAAGTACCTGCATCCAATTCAACTGTGTTTGAATTTCCGTTTTCATCCGTTGTCAAAGTAGCAACTTTGTTTGTACAACCAGAATCTGAAAACACTCCGTAAACAGCACCCTTTAATGAGTAACATGAGTTGTTATTCGTAATAGAAGGGTTTTTCGATGTCTTTTTTAAAGTCAAATTGCCTTTTGGATTGTAAACACCGTAAACAAGATATTGTTTATTTGTTA
>CAVGPK010000155.1:3871-5767 GCA_963631155.1 bacterium
TAAAATTTCCAATCCATCAAATCCCAACATACGGATATCGTACTTTTTCAAGTAGGCTGAATTAATGAAATAATCATCATCTACATAGTTTTCCAAGCCTGCTGATTCAGCTTTGGCTTTACGTTCTTCTTTATGCTCATCGTAAATATCATTTTTATAGTCATCTAAGATAGCTTGCTCCTCATCTGTCAATTCAGTACGAGAGAAATCAATATTTAAACCTTTTGCCTTCTTAGATGTTTCATCTTTCTTTTCCTCTGATGTAGAATCATTCTTGGATTCGTCTTTTAAATCGGATTTATCTGTATCAGAAGAAGTATCTTTTGTTTCTTCTTTTTCCTTTGATTCATCTGTTGATTCAGCTTCATTCACTGTAATCACAATTGTTGAATCCTTTGATTTTACTGTATAAGTAAAATCATAATCTGTATTGTTTTCATAGTCAGTTAGAGCTTGACCCTGACTATCGGTTACAGCTACACCATCTTCGTTGATAGATGTGATACCGTTGTCCGATAAGATATTGAATTTTAATTCAGTACCATCATCAAACTCATGAACCAACTCTTCCTCAGCTGTTACTCCATAAGCTACATCATCCGATGTACTCACAGTAACATTGGCTTCACCAACAACCTGTACAGTCAACTTATGTGAAGTTGTTTCTGCATAAGTGCTGATTGTACTTGTTGGCAAAACTTGGCTCATTGCCACGAAAACAACAAAGACTTTACTCAAAATATTTTTTACAATCTTCATAAAATCTCCTTTGTGTTTTTTTAAATAAAAAAATGAAGTTGTACACCTTCATTTCATTTCCTTGATATCATTTTTTTCTTAAGTCAGATTGACTTAAGCATATTCTCAAAATTTCGAAAATATATTTTTTATATTCCCTATTACCTTTTATTCTTGACCACCCTTTACAGTGGTCACAATTTATTTAACCTTATCATATTAACTCTCCAAGAAAAAAAGGTGGCAGTACTGCCACCCTATAAAAAAGCCATGCACTTTAGCATGACTTAGTAAAATATTAAAATCTATTTTGTTGTACCACAAGTGGAACACTTATACCCTTTCAAAACCTTTTTTGTAGTAGCCACTTGATCTACAACGTACTTTGTAGTATACTCAGCATCGTGGTGAATGACATGATTAAATGGCACATAAACAACCTTTTCATAATGCCCAGCTCCTTGACCTGCGAGAGCGTGTTGTTCGCCATGATCAGCTGGATCAATACCGTTTGCTGTTAAATCCATTCCACAGACACTACAAATTGAATGTGTTTGTGCTTCAACATCTTGAACAACTTCATCATATGCCTCTTTAACCAATACCTGTTCATTATGTCCTTGTTCCGGTACATCTACTGTTTCATAAACAGCTACCCAGTCATGTGTATGAGTTGATTCACTTTTACTTGAAGAATTTGAGCTATTGTTTGAGCTGTTATTCTTATTTGAACTAGAACTGTTGGAACTATTCGATGTTGTAGTTGAAGTTTTGTTTTCAGACTTAGAAGAAGTCGAAGAACTAGCTGTCTTATCTGATTTCGAATCACTTGACTCAGATTTATCATCTTCAGCTTTTGCTGTTTCGTCTACCTTTTCTTCATTCTCCTTTTCATCCTCAGATTTTACCTCATCAGCAGTTGCTGTAATTGTAATTTTTGAATCGTCCTTCTTATTAACAGTCAACTCCACTTTCTCTTCATCATTTAAGTCAATCTCAACATTTTTAATCTTTTCAGTTTCATCGACTTTATCAAAAGTAAATGTAGTGTCTGAATCTTTCAATCCCACTTTAATAGATAACGTATCTTCATCTTTTATTGTGTAATACAAAATACGATTTTCGTTCTTTTTAATGACATCTCCATCTGTCAATAAA
>CAVGPK010000156.1:0-5494 GCA_963631155.1 bacterium
TCATAATACATTCCATTCCTAAAATAAAAGGCTTAAGTCGGATTGACTTAAGCAAAGAAAACGAGAATAGATTTGAAAAGATAAAACTGAAGGTTTTTGACCTTTCTGTGTAGTATGTGTATTTCTTTGTCCAAAAGAAGGTATTTCACTTTTCTCATCTACTCTCATTTATAATTTAACAATTTAATTTCCTAAGTCAGATTGACTTAAGGTTTCGCTTTCTGATGAATCCTCTGTATTTACAGTTTCTTCATCTGTTTGTTCTTTACTCTCTGTAGCTTCACTTTCTGAATCACTAGATGATACTTCCTTTGTATTTGAAGTATCATTTAATTCATCGTCAGCATCTGTATTCAGACTTGCTATAGCAACATTCTCATCATTTGATGCTTCATCGGATGATTTAACAACAAATGTAATTGTTGAAGGTGTATTTGATGCTCCAGATAGTTTTGTTTTATCCGAATCTGTACGAACATAAACAGTTGTTAATTTATAACATTGGTAGAACATATAACGCATATCCGTAACCTTACTCGTATCAAAGTTTGATAAATCTAGACTTGTTATGGAGGTACAGTAGGCGAACATATCACTCATATCCGTAACCTTACTCGTATCAAAGTTTGATAAATCTAGACTTGTTATGGATTTACAGTAGGCGAACATATCACTCATATTCGTAACATTGCTTGTATCTATATAATCTCCAAATGTTATACTTGTTAGACTAGATTTGCTAGAAAACATTTTAGAACAATCTTCATTAAATATGATAACTTGACCATCTGTCTGTGAGCTGACATACCATGTTGTTGTGTCATCTTCCCCGACACCAAGCCATGCAACAACAGACGAATTCGAACTTGCTGATACATCCGTAATACTTGCTGTTGAAGGGGCTACTTCATCTGTAAAAACTACACTTGTAGCTGTATTTGGAATATTTGCATTAAAAGCAGTTCCAGACTGTAATAATACAATTTTACTCCACTTTGCCTCTAGAGTTACATTTTCTGTACCTAAGACACTTGAAGAATTAATTTTTGTATCTGTTCCTTTGATATACCAACCGTTAAAAGAATAACCATCCTGAGTTGGTTCAGGCAATGTGCCATACTCGCTATTTGGTGCTACTCGAACAGTCTGTGTTGATGTTCCATCCGTAAATTGACCACCGTTCGCATCCAAAGTAACCACCTTTGTTGTTACGAAGTTTAAATTGACGTTTGTACGTCCTGAAACTGTACCTGTCAATGTTCCACTTTGTAAACCAGTATAGGCATATTCATCCGATTTCACTTTGATATCTTTGATTTCATACGTTGTTCCTGCATCATACTCCTTCCACCAGTCAGAAACATCATCTGCGACCTGAACGCCATTGATGTAAATATCACACGTTGCAATCTCAGACATATCTCCATCATCAAATTCAGCACCATCTAGCCATCCATTGATATCTAAAAAATTACGTGTTGTATCGGTAAAAGTAAATGTCAATTGATCCGTATATTTACCAGAAAATTTCTTTTTGGTGCTTGAATCGGCTTTTAAATTCAATGTTGCATCGAAAGAAGTTGCATCAAGCACTGTGGAATAAGAGAAGCTATCCTTATCTAACGTGTAGCTAAAGCTGTCACTTCCATTGACTAATTTATAGTCATTTTTAGATGTAATAGCTACATCTAGTTTTTTGTACGGATTCAACGTTCCGTTAAAATTCAGCGTACCTGTATTTTCAGTTTTGCTGATTGTGGTTTCTGAAGGAATCGTGACTGTATAGTCACTCGAAGAAACCGTTTGTTCGTCTGCCTTAATATTTGTGAAAAAGGCAGATCCTATAAAAGAAGTTGGAATTATTCCTAATAATAATGCTTTTTTAATATTCATTAGCAATTCCCCTCTTTCTTTTTAATTAAGAACAAGCAAATTACACTGATACCTAAACCAACAATGGATGGAACAATATATAATGGTGTAGCTGTATTTACAGAATTGTTTTTCTTAGATGAAGTGATATTCTGCGTTACTGTACCATTATCGTTTCCATTGTTTGAATTGTTGTTCTGGTTTGTATTTGTGTTGTTTTTGTCATCTGTTTTATCGGATGTATCTTTATCCTTGTCTGAATCTGATTTGGAATCATCCTTTGATTCGTCTTTTGAATCATCTTTCTTATCAGAATCATCCTTTTTATCAGAATCATCCTTCTTATCTTCATCCTCTGATTTGATTTTTTCAAAACGAGTTTCTAAAGATAAATCTTCTGTAATCGGATCAGCAAAGTTCCATTTTGTGTTTGTTCCTTTGATATACCATCCAAGGAATCTATATCCACTCTTGTCTGTGTGGTTAGGCTCTTTCATAGCTTCACCACATTTTACATCAGCTTCAATGGTTACATTTCCATCCACTAATACAACTTTCGCATCAACACTATAGCCAATCTCAACCGTTTTGGTTTCAGCGTATACTGGTTCTATACTCATTGGGAGCACACATAAAGCTCCCAAACCTAAAAGTAATAATCTTTTCATAAAACCATCCATTCTATAAGATAAAACAAAATGTATAGCTTTTATCTTATCCTTATAAGAAATAAATCAATTAGTCGATTGTTGCTGTGTAAGTAACCGTACCTGAATAGTTACCTGCAACCTCTGAAGTTCCAGTTGATGTATCTAACATGAAAGTTAAGTCCTTTGATCCAGTTTTTGTTCCAGCTTCCACACTTAATACTGTAGAACCAGTTGCCTTTTCAGTAGAGCCATCTAAAACATGATAGTTTAATGTCGCATTACCACTCTTATTTGCAATTGTAAATGCCCCATCTGTACCACTACCTGCAACAGAGATATTTAATGTTTTTCCTGTTTCAATAACATTGTTTGTAACAGAAACCACATTTCCTGTTTTCGATACTGTTTGGTTGACACCTGCATTTGATCCAAAATCAATCGCACTATGGATTGACCATTCATATCCTTCTGTTACAGAATATTTAACATCTGCTGATTTTGAATCAGTTTCAGCTAAAACACCCATTGTGCAAGGCATTAACATTGTTGCTGAAGTTAAAGTCATTAAACCAATCTTTTTTAAATTCATCATAATTCCTCCTTTAGATTAAGTTTAGATATCACTCTGCTATACCAGAGTGAGTGTTAAGAATATTGAATATTCTTATTTCAATGAATAATTCCAACTATTAACTATTCACTGAAATAAAATTAACAATATGTTTTTAAGAAAAGTCCTAAAGTCATTTTGACTTAAGAGATATAGAAAAGGTGGCAGTACTGCCACCCTTCGATTTGCTCTATTTATTGAACATTTAATGTTAGATTTACGACTCCTGAATTTGTTTCTGTCTTTTTATCGGATTTATAAGGTTGAATCACAACATAGGAATCATAAGTTCCTTTTTTCAATGCTTGTGTCATTTCCATCGAAGTAATATAGTTGCCATGTGCAACCAAGTCAGATTGATACAACAAAGTATCTCCATCAGCTAAGTACAATCCAAATGTCATGTAGTAACAATCATCTTTACAAGAAACAGTTAAGGTTTGTGTTTTACCATCCTCTGTTTTCACTTTGATTTTCTTATCTTTTGTAAATCCACCAATACCTTCTAAGGTATAATTACCATCCTCATTCTTTTCAATTGAAAATACAGATTTATCATAAGAAGTGATTTTAGATACTTTAGAATCAATCCCCGCTAAACTTAAGTAGTGATTGATTTCAACCTTATTTCCACTATCTACGATTAATGTTTCCAGTTCCTTCCCATCCATCAAAATGGTATCCTCATACCAGTAATTGGAATCAGGATTGTGGAATTCAAATCCACTTGTAATTTTCTTCGTATTTGCTTCGATTGTGAAACTACCCCAACCAGGCAATGTAACATTCTGACTTCGATCAACTGGAGTTTCTGGTTTGACATAAGCCGATTGGTTGACATCCACCTGTTTTGTATCACTGTCCTGACTCATCTTGTAGATATATCCACCAAGACAGGCAATCACAATCAATGCTCCTACAATAATTCCAATCCCAATTTTCTCTTTTCGTTGCATTTTTTTGTTTCCTTTCTATCTAGTCTTTTTCTATATTTTTGTTCAGCTTTTAATGCCTTTTGTGCAAGAATACGTTCTTCCTTATCATTTAACGATTGTTTATCATCCATCATATTTAAAATTGTACGTACATGGTGGCTTGTCAATTTTCGATCCAAGGCATTGATCCATGTATGCATATTGTTGTTTGAAGCATATATCTTTAATTCATAGTAGGATATCTTACTATCTAGGCAAAATCCCAACATATCACGTAACACATCATCTTCAATCCCATTGATTAAAGTTCGTACATCACTTTCACTCATATCTCAAAACTCCTTCCCTATTGAAAATCCTTAAGTCAGATTGACTTAAGGATCATGTTAAAATAAATGTATTGAGGTATTTATTTATGTTTAAACTTGAAAGAAAATTTAATCAATTCATCTTTTTTTGTTGCCTTCAAACGATTTACACAAATCTAGTGAAAGCTGAAATCAGTTCCCGAATAACGTGTCCAACAGTAAAATAAATAGCTACTCCTAAGATACAAATACACACTATTAAATTTAATAATGCTAATAGATTATCTATTAACTGTTGCTTTTTTCCGTCATAAATACACCACCAATTTAACTTTAAAGCGTTTCACTATCATCCAATACCCTAGAAATAATGTTGGATAACAGGAGTTAAATAATACAAAACACGATTTATTACAAAATAACCAACAACAATACAAAGTGATGCACATATTATAAACGTTATAAGAAGGCTTAATAGACCCATTAAATAATCCATCCATCTTTGTTGTTTTTCTGTCATAAAAGGCACCTCACATTCAGGCTGTATACGGTATAGTCTTTTTTATTATCACTTAAGTCAATCTGACTTAAGGAATAAACAGTAAAATTAGAATCAAATTCGGAAGAAAGAGTTTTGTATAGGAAATTGTATTTTTGTGATTAAGAGTTCCGAGATATGATTCTATTTTAATTCTATAAACGGACGTTTTTAATATTTCTATAGTTCGTTATTCTTTTGGTTATAATAAACAGTTTTGAATTTTTTGCTTTTGTTGGAAAGCAGGGGTTCAATTCCCCCTTTTCTATGTTTTCTAGTGTTTTATTGTCCGTTTATAGAAATGTTTTTGAAGGGATCTGGAGTTGCACCAGATTATTCTGTTCCCTTCATATAGAAAAGGTATGTCTTTATGAACATACCTTTGGGTTGTTTGACAGGCTCATGCTTTCTGTCATGGGAATTTATGTTCTAAATTAGGCAAAAATAGATATTGTGAAATAACTCATATCATGAGCTTGGGAATTGTCACAATATTTCGTTTCATTTTTATAGGTTGACGAACAATGGACTTCCTTGTCCTAGCATGACATATAATGGACTTACATTATCAAAAAATAAAA
>CAVGPK010000157.1:0-5255 GCA_963631155.1 bacterium
GCAATTCCTATGCGAATCTAAAGATTTCGCATCTTCCTTGCTCAATTTATTGTGAAACTTGACAAACTTCATACCATCAAGAAAATTACCGAAGATGAATTCAAGTCCAAATTCAAAGAAATGAAGGACGGCATGGAAAAGAAATTCAACGAATACCTTCAAATGACCAAAGAAGGCAAAATTTAGTGTTTTGAAAATTCAAAATCTTTTTTGTATTTTTACATCAGGTTTTGAATTTTTATTTTTTTATGATTATTTTAGCAATAGTAATTATTTATTGGATTTTCGGATTATTCTACGCCACCGCTTGTGAGGTGCTCGGAGAAAGACATCATGATTCCATCTTTTACTTTTTTCTCAGTAAAAAGAAAGACCATGGATATGGAATATTGGAAGAGACGGATAGAGACCGCTCGTTTATATTTCTTCTTCTTTCTATATTATGGCTTCCTTGCTTTATTATCACGATTTTGATTATTTTCGCAAAGTGGTTTCACAAATTTGTTTTTGATAAATTAACTAATATTTTCAAATAATATGGTTTGGGTTATATATATTATTCTTGCCTTTCTTACTGCGGCAATCATTATGTATTTAGTAATAAAAGACCACGTGCCTGGTCGTGAAATCCGGATTTCAGACCTTGATTTTATTGATGAAGAGTGGGCTTTGGTAGTTTTCGGAGCTGCTTTTTGGCCAGTTACATTAATTGTAATTTTCTTTGCATATGTAATAAAATATATATTTTATGTATTTTTTGTTGGCATAATCAAAGGGATTAATAAGATTAAAAATTTTAACGAAAAACAATCAAAAAGCAAATTATGGAAAAATATTTTAAAGTAAATGCCGGTGGCATATATTTCGAAGATGCCACGGTAAATGGTATTGAAGATATTTCTTGGGATGAGCAAAGATGCTTAATCGCCCCAAGAATGCCGCTTATGGCATATGATGAGATAAAAAAAGAACACAGATGGCAATTCGAGATTGACCTTGAAAACGGTAATATAATCAAATGGCCGAAAGGAACCACCGCAAGCACTTGTTACAAGGTGCGTGATGAAGGCTCTTATGCGTTGCTTGATGAAAATCATAATGTAATACATAAGGCTGATTGTTATGTCCCGAAGATTCTTGCATATCTTGACAAGGCTCAAAGTTACGGCTTCGGCGATTATATCATATTGTCAATTGATGCCGAGGGGCATCTCAAAGATTTTCCTCAAGGAAATGAATTGAAAGAATTATTGGATGATTTCATTGATACAAAAGGATTTTAAACATGTGTTGGACCACACGATATGACAAACATCTTCAACCATTGATGACAGAAGATGATATGAAGGTGCTTAAAGTTTTGACTAAAGACTTGAAATCACCTATTCAATTCAATTTTCAATATATATTAAATGAGAATGCCCCTCATGTTCCAATAAAACTTGAGATTTCTTATTGGCAAAAAGAAGATATTATCAATGGTGGATATCATTCCTTTAATATAGAGCGGCATTCAATACTCAAATTTGATGAATTAACGGAAAAATATCTCTATAAAAATTCAGCCTTACCGGAAAGCAATTGTCTGTTTGAAGCAATTATCCCAAAGGGCACAAAATATTATGAAAATGAATATGGAGAAATTGTCTCTGAAACAATCAGAATTGTTAAAAAAGTTAATCACCATGATTATAATATTACGGTTATGCCAATTAATTTTGATGTCCTTATGGAAGACGGCAGTATCAGCAACTATTATTACTGTACATTGACAAATGAAGCTGATAAGATAATAGGTATCAGAATTTCCCCATTTTATTACGATGCAATTTTTGTCTCAATAAAAAAAGAAGATTATAAAGAAGGCAATTTACATGATGCTGAAAAAGAACCGTGCCTATTTAAGGAGCGTGATATTTCAAATCTGTTCCATTATCCAAAATTCCTTGAATTGATTGAAAAAGTATTCAATATAACCTCCAAGGCAGTATGGGTGAGTAACAAATTTTATAGAGCAACAAGTGTTTTTTTTAATAGAAAGATATACGGCTATTCTAATACGGCATGGATTCCGAAGATTTTGCAATGGAAATCGGAAGGAATATTTTATAACAAAGAAACAAAAGAATAATAAATATGTGATGGTATACAAGTTCAAAATCATATCTTGATTGCAAGACGGCGGAAGAAGACATTCCCGTTGCGAAAATATTACAAGGAAATTTAAAAGCACCATTTCAAATTCAGTTCTCATATGAACTAAATCAAAACACACCTTCTATAGCATTGATTGTAAAATATGATAAAGACGATAACGAGTATTCAATCAATCATGGATATCATTCGTTTAAGCCTGGCACAATTTCTTTAAATTTGGCAAGCGGCTTTTATTATTGCAAGAATTATGAATTCGTATTGTGCAATGGTTGGAAACTCTTTCATGCCGTGATACCGAAAGGAAGCCAATATTATGTCAATGAGGACAACCTTTGCGTTTCGGAATCCTTAAGAATCATAAAGGAATATGATGATGAAGAAATTGTTGATGACCTGTCATCGGTACGGGTGCTTGTATCTCCCAATCTTGTAAAAAAATACAGTGATTGTTCTAAAGATGAGATAAAAAACGCAATAGGAATAAGTGTGGATGATAATGAGATAAACGAGTATAAATATCTTATGATAAACATTCCTCCGCAAACTTTTTTCAAGAAGGAAATCAATCAAGATATTCATATGAGTTCTAATAATTCTTATATCCATTATGGGATAAAACGTCTGTTGAAAAAATATTTTGATTATGACACTACTGATTATGTATGGGTTGATGAGAATGCCGGATGGCTTGTAACCCCCGATTACAGGCTTACTAATATCAATACCATCATGGAAGTGGAAGACATAGAAAACATAGAAAACATAAAGGGATGGACACCGTTCTTCTGCAATGAACAATGTGAGGTATTTCTTAATAATAACCAAAGGAATAAGAATAAGAATAAAGATAAGAAATGAGATGCTTTTTTAACATGAAGCCCCTCTCCGAAGAAGAGAGAAACAATAGGGGCAACGAGATTGACTCCAAAATCAAGGATGTGGAAAAAGAATTATACACATTGTATTGCGAAAAGAACTCTTTGGAACTGAAACATGAGGATTATGCCGGAAAGAAATTCAAATACGTCTATAACCCTTACCACTATCTCCTCCTTGACGTAAGGGACGTGGATGTTGTCATGGATATCTCTTTGGACAAAAATAAAAACAAGCATGAAAAAATGGCGGTCGCATTCAAATTAAACACCCCGTTCGTCGATGTCATTGACGATTACACGGCAGGCAGCCTAATAGCGACCAAGGGAGAGGACATATTCTTCACCGCCTTCGGCGACCTGCATAAACTTGAGGAAATTTTGTAACACTAAATTTGATTATGGACAACCAAAAATATAAGACATACAAACCGAACAATATTGGCGACAAGGAAAGGTATTTAAAGGAAACGTCAATCCAATACGACATTGACGAACTTCAACACCAATTGGCCGAGAAACAAGCGGAATTGGTCGCCAACAAAATCAACCCCGATGACTACATCGGCAAATGGTACAAATACACCGTCAATTACTGCAACCACATGTTCGTCCATATAAAGAACATGGCAGTAACTTATGACGGACTCTTTGTCAAAATCCATCTGACACTCTCGGAACCGGCGGTCGATGTGCTGAGGATTAAGGACGATGAAACGAAAATATTCAGGGAAATAACAAACTTAAGCATCACCGAAAAATGTTTTTTCGATAAAAAAACTTTCTCGTTGGTGAAAAACATCAATGACATACCAAAAGCGGGTTAATTTTTTTCTTTGTTATATATGATTTTATTTTGTATATTTGCCATATGAAAAATTTTAAAATAAACTTCAAAAAAAGTATAGGAAAAATTATAGCATTTCCCTTTTATCTGCTGTCCTATCTTCTAATGATTGTCTTCGTTCCGATTTTGGCAATCATAAATTGGGTCGAAAATAATTTTGATTACCCTTATCTCTCTTAATTCACTTTATCATACTTTTTTATGGGATGGATTGTTTTTGTTTTAATCTTTTTAGGGTTAATTTATTTTTTTCCTGATACAATTGTAACTCTTATTTATTATTGTTTTCATCACACAAATGAAGACTATCATATTAGTGATTATGAAGAAGGTGGAACTCCCGATGAATTAACCGTCCTTGATGATTATAGATTATTTTACATAAGCGGATTAAAGCATCATATCAATGAAAATAATTGGGGGACTTTTAATGGATATGTCATTGCCGAAGTTAATAATCCTTATGATTCACACGCCATAGCCGTTTATGAAAAAAGTGGAAGATTGCTAGGATATGTCCCTAAAAAGAAAAATAAATCTCTACATAAATACATTTTATCTCATGGAGGAAAATCGCATGCATATGGGTTTGTTCGAGTTTATCACGGACAAGTAAGCGGAAATGTTTGTATAAAATATAAAAACGGGATAAATGGTACAGACTTTTTCCTAATAAACAGAGACTACATTAATTTTGATGGCAATCGCCCCGAATACAAGCATGTTGTACAATATTATTATCATACAAGTTCTTTAATAAATGAAATAAAATATCCTCAAGAGTGGATAAATAAAAAAATCTATGTGAATAAATATAATTTACCGTTTATTGAAAATGACATGTACTCATGGATTGAAAACAATAACGGGGAACTTTCTTCTTTGAAAAATTCGGATATTATTATAAATTTTGAAAATAATTCTCAATTATCACAGATTGATAAATATAAAAACAAATTGATTGATGGTAAAACTTTTTTTGATTTGACAAATACTAAATACACTTTAGACAAAAAAGACAAATGGTTTTAATTTACCAAAATTTCCCGGAAAAATCCCGGGATTTTTCTTTTATAATAAATGCCCCTACCTTTTATATATATTCCTTTTCTGTAACTGTAATCCTATACAACATAAAACACGAATAATAAAAGGGTCTTGAAAAATATTGAAAAATTTCCGGAAAAAATTTTTTGACATTCTCGATTCCACGGATTTTTATCCCCTATGTGAAAACCGTTTTTGAAAGTGTAATCCTATATGGAAAATCTCCGTATGGGATTCTTTTATTATGAAAAAGTTTAGTTGGAAAAATAATTTTTGTATTAAGGGGAATTCGGGGAGATATGATTTTTGGGGAAGGGAATTTTTGACTG
>CAVGPK010000158.1:0-5156 GCA_963631155.1 bacterium
ATCTATGGTCGAGCTTGAATAATTCCAAAAGTTGAGAAAGTCCTTTATTTAAGAGTTTTTTAATGCCTTAAGGTGAATTTGCTACCACGAGATTGAAAAACGTATTATTTTTGGATAATTCCATTTGTTTTTCTTGTTCACATATTTTATGTATTATCTAATTTTGTTTATTATTCATATTTTAAAATCAATATTATTTTTTTGCTTTAACATTAAGATGAAAAAGACTATAAATAATATTGAGGGAAAATATTTGGATCAATAGAATATGAAAGGAAGAAATAAACATGGGAAGTAAAAAAATTAAACCAATGGAATGCCCAGTATGTCACGAATACTACTTTGGCGAATGTATAAAATCAATCATTCCGATAAGCCTCATTGTACTGTTACTACTTGTGCATGTGGTTTATATTGGAATCAGGGCTATGTAAAATACTGGCGAGAAGAACGGGGATATTATTAACAGATAAAAAGGGGCATGTGCCCAATTTTAATCTTGAGAAATCAATACTTTTAAATATTCGTGTGCCTGCTCCTTTGAACAATTAGTGCTTTTTATAGTTACCCATTGCCATACTAAAAATAAAGTATTGCTGTAATGGTCGGCAAGTAATTCATTTGGAATATCTTTTTGCATCGCTTCTGGACAGGTTTTAAATATGAAACGCATTTTATTGCTTAGAAAATTTCTGAAGCTCGAAAACATATATCCAATTTCACTGTTATGCAAAAGAATCTTGCGTATAATTTTTTCGTTCTGTTTTGTAAAATCATAAATTCGGTCAAAATAAAGATATAACATTTCATTTTCTTCGGCGTGATGATATTCGTTAAGCCCCACCTGTTCAGTGAGTGTCTGCCAGCAATAATTGAGCAAATCATATTTATCATCAAAGTAATTATAAAATGTTGCACGAGGATATTGTGCTGCTTCGCATAATTGTCCGATAGTGATTTCTTCAAAAGATTTCTCGGATAAAAACATAAACATTTTCCCAGTAAATGCTTCCAATGTTCTTTTTGCTCCTTTTGTTAATGGCTTTGTAATATCGTATTTCATGGCTGTCCCCTTTTGCAAAATTCAATATTTGTCCAACTTTAAACAGGTTGATTCATTTGTCACTTGCTTTGTTTCCTGTTGCAGTATAGTATGAAATCATAAAGTTTGCAAGTGTCTAAATTTGTTCACATGTGCAAAAAGGAGTGCTTTTATGAGTATTGCAGTTATAACCGGAGCCTCTTCCGGACTCGGTGTCTGTTATATTGACGCTGTCACAAAGTTATTTTCTGAAATAGATGAACTGTGGCTGATTGCCCGTCGTGAAGAACGATTAAAAGAAGTTGCTGCGAAATATCCCGATAAACATTGTGTAATTATTCCTATGGATATGACTGCTTTGAGCAGTTTCAAAATACTGGAAGAAAAATTAGAAGCCAATAATCCTCAGATTGAAGTTTTAATAAATGATGCAGGTATGTCAATCGGTTCTTCTTTTGAGGATATGGAACTTGAAAGCATGCTAAAAATTATTGACCTGAACTGCAAAGGAGCAACGGCGATAACAAAGGTATGTCTGCGATATATCATAGATAGTGGTACAATTTTGGAAGTATCCTCAACCTCTGCATTTGTTCCGAACACAAACTTAATCGTTTATTGTGCATCAAAATCCTATGTATCCGCACTTTCTCTTGGACTGCGTGAGGAACTTAAAGACAGACACATAAATGTATGTGCTGTGTGTCCGGGTTTTATGATTACAGAAATGACAAAGCCCGAACTTACAAAGGGGCAAAGCCGCCTGCCTGTAATCGACCAAAAGACTGCTGCTTTGAAATCCTTAAAAGCTGCAAAGAAAGGCAGAGCCGTTTACACTACCGGAGCATTTTATAAATGCTACCGATTGCTTGCAAAGCTTATTCCACATACACTTCTTGTTAAATATGCAGGTCTTGGATAAGGAGAAAGATTATGATTTTATATTTTTCAGCAACCGGAAACAGTGAATATGTTGCCAAAAGGATTGGAGTCGAAACAGGCGACATTACCGTTTCTATTACCGATTGCTATAAAAAACAAATTTTCTCATTTGATGAGAAACACAAAACACTTGGTATAGTAAGCCCTACATACTCTTGGGGATTACCTGTTATCGTAACTGAATTTCTACAAAAATTAGATTTAAGCCACAAGCCTGACTATATATTTTTTATTGCAACTTACGGAACAACTCCGGGACAGACCGGAAAATTCGCAGATAATATTCTTGCTCCTAAAAACTTATCATTGTCCGCAAAATTCAGTGTAAAAATGCCGGATACCTGGACTCCAATTTTTGATTTGAGCAATAAAGAAAATGTTAAGCGTATAAATGATAATGCAGAACTTGAAATCGACAGTATTATAAAACAAATAAAGAAGTTTATCGTAGGGGATTTTATGAAAAATAAACTGCCTTATCCGCTTGCAAAGATAGGTTACAAAATTGAATATGATTTGATGCGTAAAACAAAGCATTTTTCAGTTGGAGATATCTGTGTTGGGTGTGGATTGTGTGCAAAAAACTGTCCTGTTGCTGCTATTAAACTCAAAAGCCACAAACCTGAATGGATTAAAGAGCAATGTGTAATGTGCTTGGCTTGCTTACATCACTGCCCTAAATTTGCTATTCAATATGGTAAAAATACAAAGAAGCATGGACAGTATGTACATTCTCTTGATTTTCAAGTGAAAAAGATTGTGTTACAAAAAGATAATTGATAGAAAAAGATTCTTTAAAATACCAAAACGCTGATATTTCAAAGAGTCATCTTGGGGTTATAAAATATTATAATTCTAATGAATCTTCCGCATCTACCCATATTTGCAAATTTCCTTCAAGATATAGTCTCGCATATTTAAGTGGTTCATCAACTGCAAGTGAGGTCAATGCACAGTCTGATCCAGGTGTGGTTTATAAATCTTTTTCGACCTCTCAACAGTCAATGCGAAGCATATAACCGGCAAAAGTATCAACATCAATACTGTTGCGCTGTGAATTGTATTCTGCAAATATTGTTCTCATCGTATCTTATCTCCTTATCATTAAAGCAATCGTTACAAAAATCCGAAGCATTTCAATCAGTTCACCATGCCATTTTCTTTTTGTGTTATAATGCGTTGTCGGATTTTTTGCCCTTATCAGATTTTGTAAACATTGGTAGGACGATATAACACAAGGGAAACAATAAAGGAAAGCTCACTTGCGATAAATGCAGTGTTTTCAGGGCTTGCGGAGAATTTAATAACAAAATATAACAGTTATTAAATCTCTTAAAACGGGTGAAATCTCAATTGGAATTTGAAATCATTTTTAATTGCGGCATAATTGTTTTAATTTAGTCATTTTCTAAAAAACGACTAAATTAAAATTTTGGTGTAAATTCAGAATTCAAGGATACTGGTAATTTCTTTATTGTCGCATTACCAAATGTTATTGAGTCATTAAATGCCCAATAAATGACTCAATAAATGATCAGATAAGTGATTTAGGTCTATCAATACTACAAGCCATAAAAGAAAATCCGGGATTAAATACTATTGAAATTGAAAATAAACTTGATAGTCCAGAAATAACAAGGAATATGATTAAGAATGAATTAAAGCGAAATTTAAGAAATTACATTGAACACAGAGGTTCTAATAAGTCTGGTGGGTATTACTTAAAATGAAGGATAGAGATACCATTTCTTGCTACCATTTTGATACTAATCTATTTATTTTTTGCTTTATAAGTGTTAAAAATTTAAAAGCTTTTGGAAATAAAAAAATCACTGTCGGGATACAGGACAAATTCTGTAAAACCAACAGTTTTTTTACTTTTCAGTTCTAGAATCAAATATATCTGAGTTTTTATATTGGCATAGTGTGTTCTATGAAACCGTTTACTCCGGAGCATAACAATTGATTTGACATATCTATAATGTCAGTCAAAGGAATTTTTTTACCGTCCGCAACCCATCTTTTGTAAATTTCCAAGGCTCCGCTTTGAATAAAGCCAAGCAGTATAACTTGTTTGGAAGGTTCTAACAATTGAAACCATGAGGATTGTCCCCATGCTGTATTCATCACATTATTTACCATTTTATTGTGAATGCTATGATAGCTTTTGGAGCAGGTGATTCTTTCATACAAAGCGCCTTTTTCAATCGAGTAGAGAAAAAATTCACGGTTAATTTTATCCAAATCTTCAGGTATTCTGTAGTTTTCTATTCGTTTTAAATACTCCTGAGTAAAGATATTTTGTAATTCTGCCAGTAAATAATCAAGTGTTTCATAGTAACGGTAAAATGTTTTCTTGTTGATTTTTGCACGTTCGCAAAGTTCTTTTACAGTTATTTTTTCATAATTCATTTCACATATCATTTCATTAAATGCTTTGTGAATTGCGTCTATTGTTTTCTGTACACGAAGGTCTTCTGTACCGTTTAATATCATACTGTTTCCTCCTTTAATCCATTGTTATGCTACCTTTTTGCTGAATGAGTGGCATATTCTACCGCTTAAAAAATAGTGCCCATTGTTTCTCGCTTAAAAGGAAATAAAATACAAGTATAGGGGATAAGCAACTCGAGTTGCATTGAATGATATCATAGATAAAAATATTAGTCAAGAATTGGATATTGACAAAGTAAAACAACGGAGGAAGAAAACATGAAACAAACATACGTAACTTTGAATGACGGAAACAAAATCCCACAGTTTGGACTTGGCGTATATATGATTCCGGGGGATAAGAATACCTGTGAAGCCTGCCTTACGGCATTGCAGATGGGATATCGTCATATTGATACTGCCCATGCTTACCAAAATGAGCGTGGCGTCGGACAAGCTGTAAAGGAAAGCGGAATTTTGCGTGAAGAAATCTGGATTACCAGCAAGCTCTGGCCAAGTGAATACGGCGAGGGCAAAACGATGGAAGGCATTGACAAGATGCTTAGTCGCCTTGATACAGATTACATTGACTTGTTGCTTCTTCATCAGCAGTTTGGCGATTACCTTGGTGCATGGCGTGATATGGAGAAAGCAGTGGCACAGGGCAAGGTGCACTCCATCGGTCTTTCCAACTTTGAATCGGAGCGTCTGGAAGAAGTGCTGACTGCCGCCAACATCA
>CAVGPK010000159.1:0-4241 GCA_963631155.1 bacterium
GGAGCATCTACTGGTTTGAATGTAATTTTAGGTAAAAGATCATCTGGGAAAACGCACACAATGGATGAAATCTATTCTACATTTGGCGCTGAATCCGTGAAATATATTAAACAGTTTGAATTGGTAGAAAAAAATAAAGAAGATGCAGAAAAGGATTTCAATAACTCCATATCAAAAGAAAAATCCGCCTTTACGGATGATTATCTCCAAGAATTTAAGGAGTTAGTGGAAGAAATTGGAACAATTGATTTATCGAATAGCATCCTTGAATGTGACTCTTATATCGATTCGCTAAGAAATTATGCGATTGAAAGTGACAAAGCAGATTCGTTTGCAAAAGTTCCTATATTTAAAGAACAAGAATTTGGTGTGCCTGAAAATAAAGAGTTGCCAAAATTAATTACTGCAGTTCAAACATTGCTTGATTCTAAAACTTACAAAGAAGAGATAAATGCATTTATCCAACGTGAATCCTTATTAAATTTATTTAAACGATTAATTCTCTTAAACAAAGAAAAACAAATAGAAATAAAAATCTATGAGAATACAAACAGTATCATTAAGAGCGTTAAGAAAAAACTTGAATGTAAGTCATCTTTGTCTCCAATTTCTTCGTTTGATTGCAACCAATATGCGAAATACATTTTAAAAATTCAATCATTCAAAAAACTTGTTGGCGAAATGAAAAAACAGAAGCAAATAAAAAAGGAAGCTATTGGTAGTAAGTTTTATATCGAAGTAGTCAGAAAAGAAATCGATTCTGCTACTAGTTTAAAAAACATATACAAGGCTCAAGGTGTCTACAGTGAAGCTTATAGCTCTTATAAAGAACCCTACGATTATCTAAAAAAGCTTTCTGAACTTCCACAAATTGCAAAAGGCGATTTATATAAAGGTTTTGTGCAAATTGAATATTCTATTTTGAATTCAGATGGATTAAAGGTGTCTGGAGGACAAAGAGCTGAATATAATTTAGAACAAAAACTATCTGATGCAGAGTCTTGCGATATTTTATTAATTGATGAACCCGAATCTTCTTTTGATAATATTTTTCTGAAAGAAGAAATAGACACAAAAATCAAAGAATTATCAAAGAAGATGCCAGTTTTTGTATCTACACATAATAATGTTATTGGTGTTTCTATTAAACCTGACTATGTTTTATATACTGAGATGACTAAAGAAAATGGATGCCCAGTCTTTAAAATTTATGGCGGCCCTTCTGGAAATAAAAAACTTACAGCTATTGATGGTTCAACAATAAAGAATTATGAACTGACGATGAATTGCCTTGAGGGCGGAGAAAAATCATATAACGAAAGGGAAACTACATATGAAAATATTAAAGATTGAAAACGGCGAAGGACAATATTTTTCAATAAAACAAAATTCATACTTTGCTATTAATAACATAGATAGAGACGCTCTTCTTGAAATTGTAAAATATGTAATAAACAATGATGATGTTGAGATTGATGAATATAAACAAGAAAATATAAACAATAATGTACAGCAAATCGTTTATAAAGATATCTATGAGAAAATTTATCAATTGAAAAAAGATAAAGAAAATATTTTAAACGAAATCGATAAAGAATTTTCTAAAGCAAACAAGAAATATATAGAATAAAAATAAGGATTGTACACAAACACCAACTTAACCCTTTGGAGAAAATCACCATTTTGTGCCAATATTGGCACATCAAATAAGCCATTAGAAGGCCGAATCTTAATGATTTAGCTTAATCTAGTGGCTTTTTTCTTGAAATAGCATAAATTGCATCATTTTCATATGCCACTTCTGGCGTACCAGATTTTTCAACTTCCGAGTATTCTCTAGATGTTGCTAATCATAGGCCATAAGCAACAACTAAAAACTTTTTTAAATTTTTGCATTCAAAAATGGAACTTTTAGTGATTTTAGACGGACTATTATAGTGAGAGCATATTTCATGATGAGAACATCACAAAGAAGAAATGGTGACAAAGTCACTTATGTAAACACTTTCACAAAAATATTTTTCTAAAACTTACAACATTTTGCCATTTTGGTCGGACTTATATAGTGAGGAGATATTTTTTGAAAGACCTGATGAAGTTTTAGACATCCATCTATGTAAACATTTTCATGAAGAAATTTTCTAAAAAGCGACACCTAAGGCGATTTCGGACGGACTTATATAGTGTAGGGATCTTTTCTCACACTAAAGATCATGTTCAATAGGACTATTGAAAACACTTTTATGAAAAAGTTTTTAGAAAAACCTAAACATTTAGCTAATTTTTTTCGAGCTATATAAGTGAAGGATGTTTTTCTAATACCTAAATCATCCGTCATATATGTCATCACTGTCATTCTTAATTAAAGGAAGGAGAGTATTAATTCACAAGGAATAAGAAGAATGACAACGAGTGACGGAGTGACAGTAGTTTTTAGTATGCAAGAAATATCTCTCAAATAAACAAACAAGGAGGAACACTATTATTCAATTAGAAAATCAAAAAGAAGAATTAATTCACACCTCTTCCTTCTCTTTCCGTGAGTTAGAGAATGAAGAACCAAATCCCACAACATTCATTGTTGATAGGATATTGCCTACGGGACTGAATCTATTATGCGGATCATCTAAGATTGGTAAATCATGGTTTGGATTGCAACTAGCTCTTTCTGTTGCGCGTGGAAAAAGATTCCTAGGCTTTAGAACAAATAGATGCTCAGTCTTCTATTATGCCTTAGAAGACACAAAAGAAAGATTGTATGAAAGATGCAAGATTCAATTAGAAGGTAGTGAGATACTAGAGAATCTTAAAGGATCCATATACGCCACTTCTTTATCATCTTCATTTCTTTGTGAGTTAGATAAAGAACTAAAGATAGATCCTGATATAAAGCTCGTTATCGTTGATACGCTTCAGAAGATTAGAGGCAAAGCAAGATCTACCGAACAAGCCTATGCATATGATTACAGGGAGATTTCAATGCTTAAAAGATTCGCTGATGAAAAGGGAATATGCTTGCTATTAATTCACCACACAAGGAAAGCGAGCGATAACGATAAGTACAACATGATAAATGGTACTACGGGTATTATAGGCTCTGCCGATAACACCATGATTCTATCTAAAGACAACAGAATGGATTCTAAAGCCACTTTATCAATCACAGGAAGAGATATTGAATCTCAGGAATATGTTCTAGATTTCTTAACTGACACTTGTTCATGGGACATGAAATCCACCGTGGCTGAGGAATTAGAGGAAGAGACGATGAAGGCATTCCATAATAGCTTAGTCGTGACTGAGATATTCTCAATACCTAGACCATTTAGTATTACTGCAAGTGAACTTGCAGGTGCTATCGAGACAGATTATGGAATCAAGATGGATTTATTCAAGGTGGGTCAAGAGATAAATAAGTTTGAGCGTATCTTGCTTGAGAAATATAAGATCAAGCATACATTCAAGCGAACTTCCACTAAAAGAATCCATACATTTGAAGATATCTAGAAAGCCAAAAATCACTGCTAGAAGCGCTCTAAAACCGAAACAGGATAAGAGATGTGGAGCAAATTGCTCCAACCCGCTTTGAGCTAGCTCAACACTAGGATACCTAGATGTCGTTTTTAAATTCACAAAAATAAGGAGGACACAATACTGATTACACAAACTAGAAATGAAATCATGAATCAATTCGAGATTCTTAAATCGCAAGGATTCGATGCCTACAAGAAATATGTTGATTCAAAGAAAGAAGAACAAAAGAAGACCCTTACTAAAAGGGAATACTATGAATGGCTTCATGCTGTTAACGAGAATCTAAAGAACATTCCGTATACAACCGAAGTTATACATCACTACGATTTAGCAACCGCTCCTGATGAAATTAAGGAAGCTATTTCTTACGCTTCCGATATCGGTGCTTTAGTAAAAGTAAAACAAGCAGGACTCATTACTGAAGAGCAATTCAAAAATATTAGAAAGAGAATTCAAAAATCTCACAAAATCTCAACAGACATCGTCATTTAATCGATATATCTATGGTATAATCCAAGATAGGATGTGACTTTGTCTGGCAATGACAAGGAGGTAATAATTAATGCCAGATATAAAGCTAATTAAGGCTACTTCCAAACTTAGCGATAGAAACAAAGAGAAGAATTCTCTTCTAAGGGTTGCGGCCTATTGTAGAGTATCCACTGATGATGAGGAGCAAATCAATTCCTATAACTCTCAGCTTCAGT
>CAVGPK010000160.1:0-3831 GCA_963631155.1 bacterium
ACTTTCTACCATCTTATTTTTAAATTTAACAATATTTGAATCTTGATCACTATTCTCTAATTCTTCTAAATAAACATCAAAAAGTTCTTTGACCATTCTTGAAAGTTTAGCATTTTCTTTTTCTAAAACTGGATGATGATGAACTTTTTCTCCTAAAAAGGAAAGTAATGAAGATAAAGCCCGTCTTTAGAAGTTATCACTATATTTTTTAGAACTACATTTGAATCATTTCTTTCAATATGTCGATTTTATCGGCTTTTTTTATACTTTTAATTTTTTTATATTATTTTTTATGTTATAATCTATATAGTGATAGTAGTGATATATTATTGGAGGTGTTTCTATGGCTTATTTCCTTAAAAAATCTACTCTTAAAGGTCGTACCTATCTTTCCATCGTTGAAAGTTATTACTCCCCTCAAAAGCATGGCGGTGCTCATCGTACCTATAAGTCACTTGCTTCTGTTGAAACTTGGAAAGCCAAAGGTATCGATGATCCTATTGCTTATTTTCAAAAAGAAGTGGATGAACTCAACGAAAATAACAGGAACAAGGATTCTCTTAAGATCTCTGATCATTCTCCTGAACTCTATCTTGGATATTTTCCTTTTGTATCCATGATGAATAAAATGAATATCAAAAAGTATGTCGACTATTTCAATCTGCATAATTCCTTTGAGTTCGATCTCTATGAACTTCTTTCATCTCTTATCTATGCTCGTCTTGTCAATCCGTGCAGTAAACATAGAACTTTTCATGAGGTCCTTCCTCAACTAAGAGACAGCGTTCACTTTTCTTATGATCAACTTCTTGATGGTCTCGAATTCATCGGCAATGACTACGGTAAGTTTATCGAGATCTTTAATGAGCAGACTAAGAAGTTCTATGATATCAACACTTCCAAGACCTACTTTGACTGCAGTAATTTTTATTTTGAAATAGACAGAGAAGATGACTTTAGAAGAAAAGGTCCTTCCAAAGAAAACAGAAAGGATCCTATCGTTGGATTGGGACTTCTCCTTGATGCAAATCAAATTCCTATCGGAATGGAACTGTTTCCTGGCAACGAAAGTGAAAAGCCCATACTGAGAAATGTCATCAAAAAACTGAAGGATAAAAATCAAATCACAGGAAAGACCATCCATGTTGCAGATAAAGGATTGAACTGTGCGCAGAATATTGCCTTCTCCAAAGAAAATGGTGATGGTTATCTTTTTTCAAAATCAGTAAAATCCTTACCTGAAAAAGAAAAGATATGGGTACTGTTGGACAATGATGACTGGAAAGATGTAAGAAGCAGTGATGGCATACTATTATACAGATACAAATCATGTGTCGAAAAATTTCCGTATACTTTTGAAATAGATGGTGAAAAGAAAACCCTCTGCTTTACAGAAAAAAGACTTGTTACCTATAATCCAAAACTTGCCTCAAAGAAAAAATACGAAATAGCCAAACAGATTGAAAAAGCAAGGAACCTCTGTTACAGTCATGCAAAACGATCAGAATACGGAGATTTAGGAAAATATGTCGATTTCGTTGATGAAGACGGAGAAAAAGCTAAAGCTTCAATAAATGAATCGATGATTGAAAAAGAGCTGAAGTTTGCAGGATACAATATGCTTGTTACTTCAGAAAAAGATATGGATGATATTGATATCTACAATACATATCACAATCTATGGAGGATAGAAGAATCCTTCAGAATAATGAAGTCTGATTTAGATGCAAGACCAGTATTTCTACAAAAAGAAAACAGCATAAAGGGACACTTCCTGATCTGTTATCTTGCAGTACTGCTAGAAAGAATACTTCAGTTTAAGATATTGAATAATCAATACAGCACACATCAGATCATGAAATTCATTAGAAGCTTTAAGGTGGTCAAAGGTGAAAGTAAATATATCAATGTGACGACATCAAGTGAATTCATAAAAGAATTTGAAAAGATGACCAACCTTCCACTTACAAATTACTATTTGACAGAACGACAAATCAGACAGATATTCAACTATAAGATTTAAATGAAAAAGCAATAGAGATTCAATCTTGAATTCCTACTGCTTTTTTAACTATCACTATATTTTAATGCTGGATACCAAAGTCAGGTATTATACTTGTTTTACATAAAAAGAAAAAGCCAATTTCTTGGCTATGTTAGACAAAGTTGCCTTTACTGTGAATTCAAAAAGTTTTATCATTAATTAATTTAACACCGATTTATGGGCTATGTTAGACAAGGTTGCCTTTACTGTGAATTCAAAAAGTTTTATCATTAATTAATTTAACACCGATTTATGCACTTTAAACAATACACCTTGAAAACAATATTTAATAGATTGATATATCATAGTACCTGTAAAAGATGTGGAGGTATTAATTATGAACTTAGATGAAATAAAACAAAAATTGGATCAATTAGATCAAAATGATTTAGAATCAATCATCTCATTTATCAAAGAAAAAATTATTTCTAATAAATATATCGATATTCTATTAGATGCACTAGAATCAAGATACTCAACTTTTGTATGTCCATTTTGTGGTGGAACACATATTATCAGAAGTGGTCATTATCCTAATGGCATGCAAAAATATCGCTGCTATGAATGTGATCATGTATTCAACATATACAAAAACACATTCTTAGAATATTCAAAAAATGATTTGATTACTTGGATCAAATATCTCATTGCTATGAATGAAGATAAAACATTAAGAGAGTGTGCCAAATATGCAGGTGTTTGCTTAAAGACAAGTTTTTATATGCGCCATAGAATATTAAATGCTATGGAAAATACTATTAAGAATATGCAATTAACTGGTATTACTGAAATAGATGAAAAAGAAATGAATATTTCTTTTTCAGGAAATCATAAGATTCAAGATAAAAATAGTACTTTACCCAGGAAACCTTATATAAGAGGTCGAAAAAGTTTAAAACATAAAATAAAAACAGATTTTACAGATCGAATCATGATTTGTACGGCAGTTGATAGAGATAATCATATTTTTATATCTGTAGGTAAAGTAGGAACAACAGCTTTAAAAGAAGAAGATGTTATTGATATTTATAAACCACATTTAAAAGAATCAACATGCTTATGCAGTGATGGGTGTTATGCATATAGAGCTTTGGCAGAAAAATTAGAGATTGAATTACATGCATTTACAGCCAACAGTAAAGAAAAAAGAGGAATATACCATATCAATCATGTAAATTATATTCATAAGGAAATAAAAGATTATTTTTATTTGCATCATGGAATATCATCAAAATATCTTAATGAATATTTTGCACTTATTGCCTATAGAAGCATGAATAAATTAACAGATATAAAAACATGGTTATATGAAATTGTAAAATGTAATTGTAGTGTACGGTGGAAAAATTATGTCCATAAGGCAAATGTTATTTAATGAATAACACACATTTCGTCTAACATAACCTGTTATTGTTGGTTTAGGTTATATTTATATTTTAGCTAATCCTTTAGGTGGAGTTGTTAATGCTCTTACAAATGGTTTAAATAGTTTAAGTGGTGGTTCTACTGTATTACTTGCGATTGCTGTAGGTTGTATGATTGCCTTTGATATGGGTGGTCCTGTTAATAAAGTTGCTTTTGCAACAGCTTCAGCATTAATTGCTACTGGAAATACTGAAATGATGGGTATGACAGGTGTTGCTATCTGTGTTCCTCCAATCGGTATGGGTATTGCTTCAATGTTACTTAAAAAGAAATTTACTCCAGAAGAACAAGAAGCTGGTAAAGCAGCAGCTGCTATGGGATTAATTGGTATTACTGAAGGTGCTATTCCATTTGCTGCAGCT
>CAVGPK010000161.1:0-3247 GCA_963631155.1 bacterium
CTTCTGGAGTTTCTTCTGGCGTTGCAACTGTTTCTTCGGAAGCTTTAGGAGTAACTGGAGTATCTTGTTTCTTATCCTCACAACCTGTTAAACATAGAAAGACAGCTAATAATAAAATCAATATCTTTTTCATACTATCACCAGAATAATAGTAGCACGTCTTAATTAATTAGGCAATAAATTGGAATTAATTTTTAAAATAATTTGTTTTTAAACTCCTTTTTTTCTATTTGTATATCTACTGTTAGGGAGGACAATATGGATATTAAAGAATGTTATAAAGAGATGGGTGGAGATTATGAAGATATATTCTCTCGACTTAAAAATGTTTCTTTAATCACAAAAATTGTTAAGAAATTTAATGATGATCAAAGCTTTAATGAGTTAGAACAAGCTTTGAACGAAAAAAATGTAGAGAACGCATTCCGTGCAGCCCATACATTAAAAGGTATTTGTTTGAATCTAAGCTTTAAACAATTAACAGATGATACTGTAGAAATTACGGAAATTCTTAGAGCGGGTTCTTTTGAAGGAACAGATTTGTTATTTAAAAAGATCAAAGAAGAATACATAAAAACTGTTGAAACAATTAAACAATTAGATTAAGAATCATACAAGATTCTTTTTCTTTTGTATAATAGAAATATGCAATCTAATAAGAAAGGTTTTACACTTGCGGAATTATTAATTGTAGTCGCAATTATATCTATACTAACAGCGATAACTTTTCCTATGTTTATCAAACAAAGAGAACAAGTTGATTTACAAGTGGATCAAACGAATGTTAGTTCAGCCAAAGCAGTTGCTTTAGCGGAATATAACGCAGATAACATGAAAGGAAATCAAACATATTATTATGATGCAGGAACATCACTTGTATTTACTAAGAAAGATGATATTCAAGGATATGGTAGAACAGATAGTGAAGATACAGGTGCTCAAGGAAGTCCTAAATCAAATGGAAACGCAAATATATTAGAAGTTATCGTTCAAAACCAAAATACAATTCAAAGTATTACCTGGGTAGAAACTGGAACAAGTGATGATGTTATACCAACACCTGATTCTAATGAAACAATTAATTCTAATAAAATCATTCAAGCGATTTCTGCAAATGCGACGATGTGGCCTACAACAAATCAAAATAATCTTTTAGAAGGAAATATCATTAAAGGAAATGTTTATTCTTATGGAGAAACAATAGTCAGCTACTATGTTGCGTTAAATAATTATAACAAAGGGGAATGGGCGCATCCAATTAATGCGAGTTATGTTGCGATTGAACTTGATATAACAAATCTTAAGATTTTAACAGAAGATAGTTTAGTTGTTGCGAATGAATGGACAACAGAAAAGACAGTGTTAAAAGAAGTGAATACAGGTGACTTATTTGCTTATTCAAATACAGAAGTCTATATACGTACAACATATTCTTCGTGGGCAGTAGAACCACATGAGGATTTAAATAATTGGATCAAGATTAATTTGTAGAAGGAGAAAGAATGTCAATTACAATCATTGTTATTTTATTGTGTATAGGAAATTATATTCGTTTGGTACAAAAACAGAATTCAAATCCATATGATATTGCGTTATTAGATTGTGGTGCATTAGAAAAACCATCTTATAATATCAAAAAAGAACTCTATCGTTTTGTTACTGCCTCATTTGTGCATTTTTCTGTATTACATCTTGTATTGAATATGTGGTGTTTATGGTCTATAGGAACAAGTATGGAATTAATGCTAGGGAAAGTATATTATTCAATATTACTATTTGGTTCAATGATTACAGGAAATGTATTTAATTACCTCATGGGAGATGAACATTCTATATCTGGTGGAATGTCGAGTGCACTGTATGGATTGATTGCGGTAGAGTTAACTCTTATTTATTTGAATTATGGATTAGAAGGTATCTTTGGAAACTATTCTATTCTTACAGCAGTGCTTATTAACTTAGGAATGAATTTCTTGCCTGGTGTTGGTTGGAAATCTCATCTAGGTGGAGCTTGTTTTGGAGTGCTATTCGTAGCGTATTTATATTATTTTTGAGAATATTGCATATTGTAATATTCTTTTTTAGACAATAAACATCTAAGGAGAAATAAGATGTTTATTAAATATTTACAACAAAAACAAATAAAAAACAAAATTACATTAGAAGAATTATTAGATTCTTACAAACAAAATGAATTACTACAAAGTACTTATACTATTGGTTCGAAGAATAACTATCTATCTGTTATAAAAATGCTTAAGAAAGATATGATCGTAAAAAAGAAAGTATCACAGATCAATACAACAATTCTACAAGAATATTTCAATACTTTAGTGAATCAAAAATCTTTCAGTAAATCGCGCATTCTAGCCTATGCTGCACTACTTACAAATGTATTTGATTACGCTATATATCCATTACAAATCATTGCATTAAACCCAATGAAACACATTAAATTAGTACACCAAACAGAACAAGATATCTTTTCTAACTTAAATCAAAAACAAGAAACCATCACACATGAACAATATCAAAAGATTGTTTCTTATCTTCAATCAAAAAACAATCCACATCTATTACCAATTCAGATAGCTTATTATACAGGTCTAAGAATAGGAGAAGTAGTTGCGTTAACTTGGGATGACATCAATTTAGATCAACAATATCTCATTGTACAACGAGCGATGGTATTGAATTGTGAAGGGAAGAATCGTTTGGAATTTACAGCACCAAAAAGAAACAAAACTAGAATTGTATATTTTCCAAATACACTAAAAGAAATACTTATTAAAGAAAAACAATTCAATAAACCAATCAAAAACTACTACATTAAACAAACAGAAAACAATGTAATACACTATCCAATCTATTCAGGAAGTATTATTTGTTCTACTCAAATTCCAATCAATTTAGTATGTACCAGACAAGATGGTTCATTCATCAATCGGCGTTCTCTAGCAACTATCTGTACTAGATTAAACAAATATATTCCAGAACTATCAAACTTTCATTTCCACATGTTAAGACATACATATGCATCAAATCTATTACAAAGGAATATCAATTCTCAACAAGTAAAAGAACTATTAGGACATCAAGACATCCGTACAACAATGAATGTATATTCTCACAATGATCAAAAAGAATTATTAGAGAAAGTAAAAGTATTAGATGAATTATAAGTGAAGTCAAAATTCCAATTTTCACTTCACAGTTAGAGAAAGCTAGAGAGGCTACAGACGCTGCT
>CAVGPK010000162.1:0-3220 GCA_963631155.1 bacterium
TTCGGCTACTGACTACAGCCCTGGAATTCTGAACGGGTATGCTCCGGAATATGTAGGCGATGGAGTCAAAAAGGTATGGATTCCGAACTCTGTCAAAGATGTCTTTACTAATGAGATACAGATTCCAGAGGACAATGATATAGCGACAACAGAGAATGTCGCTCATGTAGCGATGCTGTTGTTTGCAGGGTACATTGATGCAGCCACTTCCATGTCTGAGTCATGTGGTGGTGGCGGTTCTGCTCCTTCTTCTGGTTGGGGTAAGAAAGACGATGAAGATGACTGGAAGTTTGCCCACCGTTGCGCACAGATGGCTCATTCCATGTGCAAGCCTAAACCACGCAGCAGAAGTTTCCACCGATAAATCAATGACAATATGGCAATCAGAAAAAGCAAGATAAACATAGACACAGAAGAAAGATCCGACTTCGACAACATGATGAATGATGTCGAAAACGAGGTTGAGGAGCAACAAGCCGAGGATGGACTTGTAAACCGTGTTCCTGAGTTAAAGCAGTTGAGTGAGGACATTGACAAGGCTACCAACACCTTCATCAATGCCACACTTGAACTGGAATCTGCCATTCAGCAGTATCAGCGTGCAGAAGCCAAATTAGGTGGTACTGTGACTACTATCAGCAAAAAGGTTGATACCATCAATCAGCACATAGACAAAGTCTTGGAAAATGCTCCCACAAAATTAAAGGTGTCTGTAAATGTCAATGATGCTGACTGGCAGAAATTTCAAGAACTGTTCACCAAAGAACGCCAATGGATGACGGCACAGATGCAGACGCATATCCGTGAGGTCAATTCCATGTTTGCTGATGAACGGAAGAAAGTCCGTGAACGCTACAAGGAATATGATGGCTGCTATCTCGGTCACTATGCCCAGTGGTTCTTCTGGTTCTTCTTCACGATTGGCATCTTTGTGGTTGCAGGAGGTATAGGAATAATAATTGCACAGAGTTGTGGAAAATGACAATCCGACTGACATTGGGTTTTCGCCTAAAATCAGTCGGATACCAATGACACTCCCGAGTTGTCCGTAACGGACAAGATATGGGCTGTCATTTTGGACTTCGTTCTGGAAGCTGCAGAGCGTTACTCTATAGATGCTACAGAATTGCTGGCTGATTTCATCGAAAGTAATCCTGTTGCCCATACACTACGTAATATGTCTATTTATAAACAAGCAAGTTGATATATATTCACTTGCGAAACTTCAGTATAAAACAAATCATTAGTTCAAAAATGTGATATGTCAATTGGAGTGCTTACAAGATTTTACTTCAAAATAAGCTTTCATTACTATTTTCTTATTGTCTATTCTTTCATCATCAGAATATGCTGTATTACAGAATTTATAGTGACCTGCCTTTAAAAAAACTTTAGCATAATCATTTATGCAACTATATGCAGGTATTTCTTTTCCCATCAAAATGGAACCAAAATCATTTTGTATACGAATCCATTTTCCTTTTACTTGTCTTTCTATCCAATACTCATCTGAAAGATATATATAATGCCACTGTGTTTGATTCTTAATACTATACAGTATAACAATGGAATCTCCTTGTGAAAAACGACATTGTTTAAGCTCTATATACAGAGAGTCTTTGTTCTTATTAGAACTTGAGGAAGATTTTGTTTGGTATTCAGTGTCTGCTTTTGGGGCATTATTTTTGGGGATATTACATGAGAATATCCCCAAAGATAATATGCAAAAAAATAAAAACTTCATTTTAAAAATTTTAGTATCTAGAAACTCCTAAAGCGGAATTTATCTTATTCGCTTTAGAATAGAATCCATAGACAACATTACCTTCTTGAAGTCTGCCTAAAATCACACCTAAAGTGTATCTTTTTGATTGGCTAGAAACATATGAGTAAACAACTCCTCCACTCCATCCTGGCACTAAAACAGTTTTGGTCGATATTTTTGTCAAATTGGTAAATGGCACTTTATTTTGGTCATTATTTTCACTAAAAGAACAACTTGCTCGTGTATTAACGACCTTTCCTGATGTGTATTGACCTAATCCTCGTACATTTATAGTTGTACCTGTGCCAGGTTCACTTATGTCAGGGCTTAATAAAGTCTGCGTATCACCTTCAAATGCATTCGACAAAGAGTATGAGGCCATATCTGTAACCTCGCAAAAAGCAGCATCAACCTCGCCTCCAAATTTTCTTGCAGTACATGTTGCAACAGGAGCCCCAAATTTATACAATTTTTCATTCAACGCCACAGCATGTCCTGCCGTAATTATGCCATATGTATTCCCCTTTTTTGCTCTGTATGCTACAGAATATGAAATGTTTGTAGTACTGGAGTTTACAAAAGCCATTGAACCGGCATAAATATTTTGCTTGGCAGTAAATTCTCCAGCTTTTGTTTTTGTGAATTTAATACATTCTGAGTTTGATATCATTGATTTAAAATCTTCAATGGCTGCAGCTGAAGATTCTTTCAATCCTACAACAATACAATTATTCTCATCATCAATGGCTGCATATAGTACATTGGGAAATTTGACCATAGAGTTTTCATTGAAAACCTTATCATCAATAATATCCATTACATGATTCAATTGATTATAAGAATAATTACATGATTTTACAATATAGTGATTAGTTCCAATCGCTCTTGTAATATCGCTTTGCGATTTTGAACTAATGTTATCTTTTGTATATACAACTAGAATACCATCATCATTGATGAAAGCTCCTCCATAATAATCTGGATATACTAATGATTCGGAAGATCTTGTAGATTGTTGATTAAATGCAGACATGAGATTTTCATACAATTCATTTGCATTCTCTTGCACTGGAGCATCAAGAATCACATTCTTTTGTGTTGCTTTATTGGAACTAACCACGTCATCTTCAAAATCATCGTTGTTACAAGAAGAGTAGAGCAAAGATAGCCCCAATACAACCATTGTTGGTAGATAAAAGTTTACTCTCATAATTGTTTAATTTGTTTAAATCATATATTTTTTATTTTTCACTACAAAATATCTTTATTTCTTTGCCCAATTTGATTTTTACGGTAAAATCAAATTCATAATTTGAACAAGAAAATAGAGTTGACGACATCACCCTACTAAATAAAAAGTTTATATTTCACATTTTATTAATTTAGTTAAATTTATTTTCGTAAAGTTAAGAAAATAAAATCAAATATAAGAAAAGTATCTACTAAAATTAAATA
>CAVGPK010000163.1:0-2831 GCA_963631155.1 bacterium
CATCAATATTGTCATAATAACTATAAAAAGTTGTTCTTGCAATATGACATTCCAAACATAATTTTTGAACAGTTACATTTTGATTATGATTCTTATTATATAATTTTAGAAGATTATCTTGAATATTTTCCTTTTTAGACTTCTTTATTTCTATATTCACATTGCACCTCACTTTTAAATCACTATTTAGTGATTAGATTTAATTCACTAAAAATATCTTTTAAAGATATAAGGACATTTCTGTTATCAATCATAAACGAAAGAAAATCATTTTTCTTATCATTAGTATCTAGTCTATTCATTACTACTGAAATAACATCTGATTTTATATTTTGTCTATCTAATTCTTTTAATATTGAACACTCTAAGTTTGATAACATTACTACCCTCTCCCAACGGTAATAATTATATCTTTTAATTTATTTTTTACCATAATTCAGACAAAATTCATTCATCTTTATCTGGTCTTAAATATTTGTTTTTCATATCAATAATAAACTCATCTAATTTATCAATTTCTTTCTTTAAATGAGGTACATCTATCACACCTTTTGCATTTGCAATTCTGGCTATCTGATTTATATTATTTCCAATGTTGCGAATATTTTTTATTTCTTCATAAAATTGTTCTGACAGTTTCTCTTTTGGTTTATAACCTACAATAAGATTTCTAATATAATCAGAGGCATTCATACCAACTGCTTGTGACTTACACTTCATAATATATTCTTCTTCATCATTAAGCCATATTTGTTTTTTTATTCTACGACTTCGCATTTAACAACCTCCGGATCTTCTTCGTGTTCATTATCTCTTAATAATATTTGTCTTTCCAGTTCACTTACACGATTTACTTGTAAGCAACACATCAAGGTGGTCATTGCAAGACCTCCTATGATGAACCCTAAAACAAAAAATAATAATTCACTCATTTCTATCACTTTCCTTTCTTCAATATACAGTTTTGTCTAGCAAGGGGATTGGGGATTTCCCCACAAGCGAATTTATACGGGAGTATAAATTCAGTGCTGGCTAGACATAAGTTTTACTCCCCAAAGGTACATTCATCACAATAAGGACAATAATATTCGCAATTTTTACATTGCATTTTCATAAAAGATTCTGCGTCTATTTCATCATCATCTTCCTCAAAATCTTTTTCTATTTCTTCTTCTAATTCATCAACTTCAAACTTAATTGGTATAGATGAATCTATATCAATAATTTCATTTTCTATTATAAATTTTGCTACAATTATTGCTGCTTCCTTTTCATTTTTTGCCTCAATTTCAAAATAATCTTCATCAATATTTGTAACTTTTACCTCATATTTTTTATCAACAATTTCATCTAAAAGACCTACCTCAATTAGTAAATCTTCAACATCTAATTCTAATTCTTGACACATTTTAATAAATGGAATGAAGTAAAAACTTGGCTTTAATCCATTTTCAAACCTTGATATTTCTGCGTGACTTATACCAATTTTTTCAGCAAGTTTTCTTGTTGAAATACCTTTCTCATTTCTTCTTGTTTTAATAATATTTGCTAATTTTAAATAATCAAATTTCATAATTTTCACCTTTCTCTTTCATATCTTTTTTTATAATTTATTCCTATTTTGGCACACAAAAAGTCATTGAAATCCTTTCCAATTTTAGGTGGATCATCAATGACTTCATATTGTTTTGGAAGAATAGTTTTAAGTGCCATTGTTGCTATTCTTCCTGCACTATCATTATCAAAATGCAGATATATTTTTTTAATATTCTGATTCTGATTAAGATAATAATTTAATGCTAGTGGTATCTTACTTTCATCAATTTTTTTAGCTGGTTGATAAACTCCAGCAAGTGAAAGCAAGTTATCGTTATACCACTCTTTGCCTTCTATTTTATTAAGTGTTGCATATGATAATAAGTCTATTGCACTTTCAAATAAATGAACTGTATTATTCTTTTCTATTGAATCCAATTTAAAAGAAAATGCCTTATGACTTCCATAAGCGTCTTTCATATACCTACTATTATTTGTTGCTCTTACTCCAGCATATCTTGGTACTTTGTTTTTATCATAACCTACAAATACTACATTGTGATTAGGTAAATCTTCATATATTAAACGATTATCTATACACTCACTTATAATATCTTTATCAATTCCACGACCAATTAAATAACTCATAACTCTATCAGTCGTATCTGATTTCTTTGGCAAAATCAATCTAATATTTTGAACTTTTTTTGGTTGTTGGTACACTACTGGCGGTCTATCATTTGAGTATCCTAAAATTGTTTCTACTGCCTGAATAAAAGTATATTCTCTTACTTGAATTAAATATTCAAGTGCAGTTTTTCCTCCTATTCCTCTTGAAAACCAATACCACATACCATTACTTATTTTTAAACTATCGTGTGTTCTAGTCATATAAGTATCTCTACTAAAATGCACTAATTCATCTGGTTCATAGTTTTTCAAATAAGTATATAAGTCCATTTCTTTTGCTTTTTTTATTTCATCTGGTTGATAATAAGCCATATTATTACCTACCTTTCTTTATCTTTTTTCTTTGATTGCTTTTCTTTAAACTCTTGTACTAATTCTTCAACTGTATCTCTTGCACTATCTTCAACTAATTCACAAATATTCATATCACAATCCAACCATCCTTGATATAAAGTTTCTAATGAATTTTTTTCATTTTTTAATGCTTTTATTTCATCTAAATCATACCTTTGTGATTCTGGATAAAACAAACACATTAGTTCTTCTTTCATTGTAGTTTCATAAGATTTATCTATTATTTCCTTTGAAGTAAGCGTTTCTAATTC
>CAVGPK010000164.1:0-2773 GCA_963631155.1 bacterium
TGGTGGGACTGATGGTGCACGTTTAACATTTAAAGGTCTTCCTTGTCCAAATCTTGGAACAGGTGGTTTTAACTATCATGGACCTTATGAATATTGTTCACTTACGATGATGGAAAAACAAGTTCAAATTTTACTTCATATTTTAAAAAACACTGTAAGCGCCAAATAAAATAGTGGATAAAAATATAGAACTCTAAGAACTACAATATAGAATGTGGAGACTCCATAAACTATATTGTAGTTTTTATATTCTCCAAAAACTATATGGAAAGGAAGAGAGACTATATGACAGTACAGGAACTTACCGAAAATGAAAAATATAAATTTTGGTATTTTAAAATCAAGGAATGTAAGGAAAGTGGTTTATCTGTCAAAGATTTCTGTGATAAAAACAATATCAAAGCATCTACCTATTTTAGGTATCAACAAAAAATCAGAAATATTTTATGTGATCAGATAAATGAAAACAGCTACAAGAATGAAGTGTCCTTTGTTTCTGTTGAAAAGCAACCACACAATAATGAAAAGATCATCATTATCAAGGGAAGTATCAAAATTGAACTTGATTCAGATACGCCTTACCAAAGTATTGAGCCTCTTTTGAAGTCACTGTTATGATTGGTGATATTTCAAAAGCTGAACACATTTATATAGCTGTTGGCTATACAGATATGCGTAAACAGATCGATGGTCTTTCAGCTATCGTTCAACAGAATTTCAAGCTTGATCCTTTTTCCAATTCTGTGTTTCTGTTTTGTGGTAGAAATACAAGGATCATGAAGGCACTGTATTGGGAAGGCGATGGTTTTGTCTTACTTTATAAAAGACTTGAAAATGGTAAATTCAAATGGCCAAGAGATGAATCTGAAGCACGAGAAATAACCCCTCAACAGTTCAGATGGCTACTTGAAGGACTCTCTATCGTACAACCCAAAACCATTCAGAAAAGTTATCCACAAGTTGTACTGTAAAACCTTGATTTCATAGGAGAATATGCCTGTTTATGGTATAATGGATATATGAAATGGAGGTGCTTTTGATGGCTGATTCTACTACAGGTACAGTTGAAAATTTAGCTTTGGTAATGGCTAATCTGTCACATTCTATTGAAGAATTGAAAGCTACGATTGCATCTTTGAACAGTACGATTGACAGTTTGAAAGCTGAAAATGAATACTTAAAAAACAACAATGAACTTTTACGTGAAGAAAATGCCTATTTAAAGAGAAAGCTGTTTGGTACCAAGAGTGAAAAGATAACACATTCTATGGATCAGCTTTCTCTTTTTGATGAAGCAGAAAATGAATGTGAACCTGAACTGCTTGAAGATATTTCATATACCAGAGCCAAAAAGAAACAAAAAGGGAAAATCGATATCAAATTAGACAATCTCAAACATGTAAAAAAAGTTTATGATATTGATGAAAAAGACAGAGTATGTGATGAATGCGGATCTAAACTGTCTTATGTAGGTGAGGAATTTGTAAGACATGAAGTTATTTATGAACCAGCCAAACTCTATGTAAAAGATATTTATAGAAAAACATATGAATGTCGAAACTGCAGAAAAAAAGGAAAGGCAGTAATGCTTAAAGCAGGAACACCTCAACCAGTTGTTCCACATTCATATACATCACCAAGTATACTGTCACAAGTAATCATCGATAAATATGTAAATCATATGCCTTTATACAGACAGGAATCGGAATGGAAACGATTAGGAATGGAACTGTCAAGAACGACAATGGCAAACTGGATCATCATTGCCGCCAAGGAATATTTCATTCCATTGGTGAACAGGATGCACGAACTGATGATGAAAGAATCACATATACATTGCGATGAAACACCACTTCAGGTATTGAATGAACCAGGTAAGAAAGCTACTTCTAAATCATATATGTGGGTATATTCAAGTATCAAAGAAAGTAAACGACCTGTTAAGATATTTGATTACAAACCTGACAGAAAAGCAACCAACCCTCAAGAATTTCTGAAAGGGTTTGATGGTACTATCATCACTGATGGCTATTATGGATATAACCATATAGATGGTGTAATCAATGCTTATTGTTGGGCGCATGCCAGAAGGAAGTTCTATGATGCATTGCCTGCGGATATGAAAGCTGCATCAGATACCCTCGCAAATACAGCTGTTGAAAAAATAGCTAAACTGTTTGCGATAGAAAAACAAATCGAAACATTATCACCTGATAAAAAGGTAAAAGTACGCCAAGAAAGATCAAAGCCATTAGTTGATGACTTCTTTTTATGGTGCAAAGATAACCAAAACAAGGTGTTAACAGCTTCTAAGACAGGAAAGGCTATACAATATGCTTTGAATTACGAGGCAGGACTGCGTTCATTTTTAGAAGATGGTCTTATACCTATGACAAATTCATTAGATGAACGTACAATTAGACCATTTACAGTTGGTCGAAAGAACTGGCTGTTTTCAACTTCTACTAAAGGAGCAGAAGCAAGTGCAGCAGTCTTCAGCCTGATTGAAACAGCTAAAGCCAACAGACTTGATCCATATGATTATATTGAATTTATCCTGGATTATTTACCACAGCAAGATTTGGTTGAAGATCCAGAAAGACTGGACTGGTTCTTACCATGGAGTGAAGAAATAAAAGAAGAATTTGAAATAAAAGCCGACTAAATTGATTATTGTATCAATTCAATCGACTTTTTTAAATACACTATTTTATTTGGCGCTTACCTAAAAAAGGAAGTAATCTTCCAATATCATATTTTAAATGCTTCTTTC
>CAVGPK010000165.1:0-2719 GCA_963631155.1 bacterium
AAAGGCATTCATCCCAATGACTGAAGTCATGGGCTTTCTGCCTAATTAATTGTAAATACTTAGCGTATACATAAAATGACAATGTACAAACCGCAAAATAGACTATAGGTATCCCTATAAGCTTGATTTTTGATATTTTCGGTAGTTCTTTTTGCATATATTCTCCGATTTCAATTACGTCATTTTTCTGTTTAATTTAGTCATTTCAATGACAAATGACTAAATTAAAACCCTCTTCGTCTAAAGATAAAGAATGCTTTTCCATCTAATTTGTCTAACGAAATTGCTCCGTATGTACGACTATCATTAAAGTCTGTACTTCTGTAGTCGTTTAGAATAAATACACTGTTTTCTGGAACTGTGTAGGGATATGTAATATCTGAATTTGTAGCTTCTGTTGTTGCATAGAAGATTTCCTCAGTTGATACGCATCCGTTTACTAGTAATTCTCCACTAGTACTAAATGCTACTGTATCGCCTGCTGTTGCAACAATTCTTCCGACTTTTCTTCCTTCCTCTGTTTTATAGAGTACGACATCATTTTTGACTGCCGTTTCTAATTTATAACTGATGATTAAGTCGCCATCCCTTAATGCAGGGAACATAGCATTACTTCTCAAGTAATAGAATCCAAACACATATTGTGTAACCAAGAAGATTACCAATATGAAGAATCCTATTTTTCCAAACAGCTTCAGCCATTTTTTTGTGTTAGGTTTTAGTTTTCTCTTTTCCAAAATATATCACTCCTCTAAAGTGTTATAATGTTTCCTAATTGGAGATTGATATATGCTACAGTTTAAAGAATTTCTTGCCGTATTACCTTTGATGGCAATAGTTGGATTTGTTCTTTTTTATGCTTTTTCTTCACCTATTACATTTTCCAAAACACTAGCTAAAATTAAACCTTATTTTCAGCTATCTATCATTTTTGTACTAATGCTATTTAGTTGCTTTATATTTTTAGGAATTTATATAGTTTTTATTAATGCGTTTTCTCCGTCATTATCAAACCATGGAATAATTCATCAAATTGCAATTTTGTTATTAGCAATGGTCATCTTACTTTTGATTGAAGTTAAAATGGATATTTTCTTTATTAATTATTTAATTGAAAAGAAACTGCTTACAAATTCAGAAAGCAAAATGCTATCTATTTTTCTAAAAATGATAATAACTGTTGCGTTTATGTTTATCTTAGGTATCAAAGATAGTGCGTATTCTTTAGCACAAGCATATGACATTAACACGGAAACATTATTTGTTTACGATATGTACATTATGTTTTTCACTTCATCTGTCGTAGGATTTGATTATGTGCTTGATATGAGCCAATCTAACAAAAACTCAATAGATTTAACAAAATAAGGAAGTGAAACAAACATTAAATAAATACATAAAAATAAAAGTGGAAATAATAATAAATATATATCATTAATATCTTCTGGCTTTTTCTTGACTACTTTTTTAAACAAAAATGTAAGAAATAAGCCTATTGCTAAATATGTTCCAAGTCCTCTAAGTAATATTTCTTCTGTTGACATAACGAAGCCTGTTTTTCCTATGTAATTACTCTTTTTCAGCTTTTCTCTTGGCAATCAATGCAATTACAGCAAGTACACAAGCTCCGATTGCTACACCACCGTATAACAATGCATTGCTGTTATCACTTGTATCAGCTGACTTGTCTGATTTCTTTGATGCATCTGGTGTTGCTGTAGCATCTGGAGTAGCTGTTTCTTTGCTCTCTTTTACGTTTGTAAAGTGTACGCCATCTGATTTTGAAGTTTCATCTGTCTTCCATACAACTACGTGAGAAACTAGTGTTCCATCTTCTTCAGCTTCTACAAATACGTGTGCTGTATAAGCATTTGAATCATATGTCACATCTGCTTCATCGCCTGCCACTTGAGTAAGTGTATATGTATAACTTACAGGCTCATCATAGCTAATTTGGAAAGCATAATCAGTTCCTTCTTTTACGTCTAATGTTGTATCTCCAACAATAGCTGACATTGCATCAGCATTATCAGAAGAAATAGTTACCTTTGCTGTTTCTGTACCTTCTACAGATACTGGAATTTCAGCTGTTGTACCTTCTGCATTGACTGCAAGAGGTGTCATAATAAGTGTAGATGCTACTACTGTTAACAATTTTTTGAACATTTATTTGTTCTCCTTTCTACTATCTATATTTACAAATTCGCATTCTTTTGCGTTGAACCATCTGTCTTCTTCAAGTACCCATTTGTCCTCTAAATCCTCAGTTATAGTCAAAGAATAAACTCTATTTGGCAGTGGTTGAAATGCTACATAATCAAACAGAGAATCTTTAGCAATATGCTTTAAGTCTTCATACGTAAAGATATCTTCACCTTTTTCCGCAGATTCTGGGTAAAATGTTTTGTCAATGTTCATTTTTTTAGATACAACTCTTACTGTTTTTGGAACATCAATCCACATGTGATAAACTTTTAATACATCTGTACACATAATTCAGAAAGGAAATCTTTATTGATTTGGCAAGAACACCCCGACTGAAGTTTTTTCAGTCGGGGATGAATTGCCGACTTCTTTTGGCTTACGCCTTCTACACATACAACTGATAGTTGCGTATGTAGCTTCTCCGTGTAACACGGGTGGTTCACTTCGCCAATGTTATTTCAAGGTTTGATGTACTACACACTTCTCCTACCCTCAGAGATGTTTAATGTAGTGC
>CAVGPK010000166.1:0-2591 GCA_963631155.1 bacterium
GCGAATAGAAGAGTACTTTAGATTTAAGAAAACTGAATTTGGTTTTGAAAATTTTGTAAGCGTAAATTGCTGACATCTTCCAATTTTTAACGATTAACCGATGATATACGCATAGGAGGCTATGTCTATGTCAAAGGAAGAAAAAGACAATTTATACCAATCATTTTTAAGAAGCGGTCTTTCGTGTAAGGAATTTGCGTTAAGAAACGATGTTTCCCCGTCGGTGTTACGAGGTTTAATCAGCTATCGAAAGCGACTTGAACAAAACGAACAATCGGGTTTTATCAACGTCTCGCTTAATGAATCTCAACCATCTGATGTTCACTCATCAAAGAAAATTGAATTTGTACTCGATAACCATCATATCCAAATCGATGAATCATTCCTTAAACAGTTCTTGAGGTCACTTCTATGATTGATTTAACGCATATTGAAGGAATCTACCTTTATTCAGGTCCAACTGATTTAAGAAAATCAATCGATGGCTTAATTGCTATTGTTGCTCAAAGCTTTGATGTTAAAGACATTAAGCACAAGATTTTCATGTTCTCTAATAGAACTAAGAATAGGCTCAAGATTATCGAAGTTGATATCGATGGAGTATGGCTATATCAAAAACGTCTTACCAAAGATAAATTTAGATGGCCTAAAGTTGATCACGGAACTATGACATTAAGCAAAGACGAATTATGTTATTTGCTCATGGGGATGGATATCACTCAAATCCATCTTCCAATTGACTTAAAATTTCTCTATTAATCGAAACAATTTTAAAGTCTAAATGTTTTGCTTGCTTTCACGCGCGCGCGCGCGTATAATGAACATATGGAATTAGCGGATGCTCTTAAGCGTATTGAAGAACTAGAAAAAGAAAATGCTCTTTTAAATAGCAAACTTTCTGCATCTGAAAAGAAAAGACTTGAATACAAGAATAAGCTAGAAACGATGGTGTGTTTACTATTCAAATTTAACGAGCAAGTAAAACTAAATAAACAACGCATGTTCGGTGTTAAAAGCGAAAAAGAAAAGCAAGTATTAAACGAAGCAGAAGCATCATCCTCTAAATCAAAAGAAAAGAACGTCATTACTAAAAAAGGGAGAAAACCGAGAGTTTCACCATTAGAGAAATTCCTTGATTCAATCATCGAATTTAAAACGGTTGATGTAACAAACGAAGAATATAAAGAACTCGTTAAGCAAGATGACTATATTAAAATCGGTGAGAATTGTTGTCATAAGATTGAATTTGTGCCAGCTCGCTTCATCTTCACCTGTTATAAGATGGACCAAATCAAGGATGTTAAAAACGATACAATTCTTCCTAATAACAATGATGATCCATTTCCAAATAGTTACCTTACTCCCTCCTTTGCATCAGAAATATTGATAAACAAATATAGCTTAGGCATTCCCTTATATCGGATGCAGAAGCATTGGAATGAGCAAGGCTTCCCAATCTCGAGAATGAATCTAGGAAATTATGTTATTGATGCAGCATATGAGTTATATCCCTTATATGAGGCGATTAAGACACATCTAATAAAAACCAAATATAAAATCCTTCACGCGGATGAAACGACCTTAAGAGTGCTTGACGTCAAAGGGAAAGATGAAAAAGAGGGTAGAAAGAAGTCATATATGTGGGTCTATGCTTCAAGTAAGCTAGACAACCCAATGATAATTTATGACTTCTCCATCAATCGAAGTGGTAAAAATCCTAAAGAATTCCTTAAAGACTTTAAAGGCTATCTAGAAGTTGATGGCTATGGAGGATATAACAACATCGATAATGTCACGGTGTGTTGCTGCTGGGCCCATGCAAGAAGACAATATTCTGATTATTTAAATACGTTACCTCAGGGCGAGGCAAGAGATAAATCATATGCTTCAACTCTTTTAAAGATGATCGATAAAATCTTTCATCTAGATAATGTTGGCTTAGCTAGTTCTAATAATATGGAAGAATATCTTGCCTATCGAAAAGAAAAGATTAAACCTCTTGTCGATAACTATTTCCTAAGCATTGAAAAAGAAGTAAATGGAGCTATGGGAAAGCTAAGACAAGCGATGCAATATTCGATAAATCAAAAAGAAGAACTGTGCATGTTTTTAACTAACTCTCGCATACCGTTAACAAACAATTTGGCCGAGCGCGCGATAAAACCATTCGTCATGTGTCGTAAGAACTTCTTATTTTCAAAATCCATCACTGGAGCAGAAGCATCTGCTGTCATCATGAGTGTACTTCAAACAGCCAAGGAAAACGGCATAGAACTTAGATCATATTTAGAATATCTATTAGCAAATATGTATAAGGATAAACAAGCAAATATCGATAACTATTTGCCATGGTCAGATGGCATGCAGAAGAAATTCTCAGTTTTCAAAGATAAAAAGATATAAATAGCAAGAAATATTAAGACGTTAACAATTTACGGTTACGAATAAAAGTCATTAACCAATATTAACCAATCAAAGAGTGGTACCAAATCCTAACACGGAAGAAGCGCCACTCTTTTTCTATTTAACCACCCATCCCCAACCAAGGAATAAACCGCCACTCAGTTATCTAGGACTACATCAAGCACTCT
>CAVGPK010000167.1:0-2587 GCA_963631155.1 bacterium
CAAATGGAACTAATATCATTAAGAGTTTTGACAAAAACATTTCTAGAGTCATATAAATATTATGTATGTTTTTTTAACAAAATCAAAAGAAAATGAGATAATACTTGTGGAGGGATTACTCATGAAACGTACTGAAACAACTCCAGTATATGTTGGAGGATTACAGATTGGAGGACAAAATAAATGTATCTTACAATCTATGACAAATGTTCCTGCGAAAAATGTAAAGAAAACAGTTGAACAAATATTAGAATTAGAAGAAAACGGATGTGAATTAATTCGTATTGCGGTATTAGACGAAGAAGACGCTAAAGCAATACCAGCAATCAAAGATAAGATTCATATTCCATTGGTAGCAGATATTCATTTCAATCACAATTTAGCACTCATTGCGGCTGATGGAGGAGTTGACGCCATTCGTATCAATCCAGGTAACATTGGTAGCCAAGAACATACAGAACAAGTCGTTAGAAAGTGTAAAGAAAAACACATTCCAATTCGTATTGGAATCAATGGTGGATCATTAGAAAAACAATTCTTAGAACAATATGGTGGATTATGTGCAGAAGCAATGATTGCTTCTGCCGATAGACACGTAAAGATTTTAGAAGATCTTGATTTCCATGATATCGTATTATCTTTTAAAAGTAGCGATGTTGAGCTAACGATTGCGGTATATGAACTTGCTAGCAAGCATTACAAGTATCCTCTTCATTTAGGCGTTACAGAAGCTGGTGGGTTTGCGGAAAGTGCCGTAAAATCCTCCGCTGCATTAGGAACACTATTACATGAAGGCATTGGAGATACAATACGTGTATCTGTATCAGCTCCGCCAAAAGATGAGCTCATCATTGGTAAAAAACTTTTAAAGGCATTTCATCTAACAAGCAATGTTCCAGATTTGGTAGCTTGTCCAACATGTGGAAGAATTCAATATGACATGTTACCACTCGTAAAAGAAATGGAAGATTATTTAGAAAGTATCCATGAAGATATTACTATCGCTATCATGGGATGTCCTGTCAATGGGATCCAAGAAGCTGGTAGAGCCGATATCGGAGTAGCTGGTGGTTATGATTCTGGACTTCTATTCCGTAAAGGTGAAGTGATTCGTAGAGTTCCACAAAATGAAATCAAAGACGCTTTAATTGAAGAAATCAATAAGATCATTGAAGAAAAACACAAGTATTGAAAAAGCAGATGAGACATTCATCTGCATTTCATTTTTATGACATATTCTTTCGTATTTTCTACAAGTTTTCTTTCCTCTGTAAAAGAAAATCCTTGTTTTTGATAAAACGCAATCGCATCTGAATTTTTCTCTAACACCCACAAATAATTACAATGATATTTCTCTTTTGCCATTGTAATCAATGTAGATCCAATACCCTCTCTAGAAAAGAAATAGTCTATATATAGTTCAACAATTTCTTTTTCTCTAATGTGAATCATACCTTTTACAATACCATCATCATATACATATAATTCTCTAAGAATTAAAGGATTTTGATATTCTTTGATCACTGAAATCACCTGCATCACATTAAAAGAATACGCATCATCATGAAAGATTGAACGATACTTCATTCTTTTATCAAAAACCAATATTTCAGCTATTCTACATAAGTCCTTTTCTTCAGCTTTTCTAATATATTCCATATCAATTCATATCTCCATTCTTTCTTTTATCATTAAAGAAACTCTACAATTTTGAATATCTTTTTCTAATTCTTTTTGTATGTTTTCTCTAAACATTTCTATTTCTTCATATGTTGTTTCAGGAAGAAATTCTACACAAATATCAACATCAACATAAACACCATTATAATGAGAACTAATACTTCCAAAATGATGATAAGAATCATTTAATTTCGAAATTGCTTTGAGAATTAACAATTGTTTTTCTTCTGATAAAGTATGATCTGTTAATTCATGAATGACATGACGAATATGTTTTGAACAAATATATAACAAAAATATAGAAATCAAAATACTTAAAATTGGAGAAATATACCATGTAAGAGGATGACTTCTAAGCAGCCACGCAATCAATATAGAGGTAAATGTCACAATATCAAATAATAATTCACCAATATCTGCAAATAACTCACTCTCTGTTACTGTAGATGGATTTTCTTTATTAATTTTGTTTTGTTGATAAACAAAAATTCCATCTACTAATATATTTATAACTTTAAATCCAACAACATAAATTAATAAGTCACTTGGTTTTTCAGGATGAATCATTTCCATGATTGAAATAATAATCACACATAATAAACCACCAATCTCAATACTTTGACAAAAAAACGTCGTTATTGCTTCTAACTTACCAACACCATAATTATATTCATACTTCAAATCATGGCTCATTTTTCTTGATTGAATCACAATCAATCCATCACTCACTACTTTTCCTAATGAATCCACAAAATCCAACCAAGTCAAAATAGAATTTGATACGATTGCTGATAACATAACAGCAATCACATTAGGTATTTCATAAATAAACGAAACAAAACTTAAATTTCGTTGTTTTTGATAACTTTTTTCTTGATTCATCCTTAATTCCTCATCAATTTAAACA
>CAVGPK010000168.1:0-2523 GCA_963631155.1 bacterium
TTTTAATTATCTTCTTTTTTATTATTTTGTTTTAGGAAAGCGTGGATTCAACACACTTTTTTTAGTCGCCACTGATTTGTCTTTTCCTTGATACATTACATAATAAGGCGGAATCTTATTAATCTTGTATAATAATTCCTTTTTAAGTTTTCTCATTTCAAATGGATTAGGTTTTGGTAAATCATGTAAAGTGAGCTCACCATTTATACCATTAAATTTCATAATTCGTTGTTTGAAATAACGGATGTCATATTGAGAAGGATATACTTCTATGATTTCTTTTTCAAGTCCGGTCAATTTATAAACCGCTTCAAGTGGTGTTCTAACAGATGTTTCAATGGTAAATACGACATCCCCAGGAACTTCAACAAATTGTCCTATAAATGCAATATTTTTACATCCTTCTGGGACAACCTCTGGTCTGTCTTTACAAGTCCTAGGCATGAATTGGCTTGTAATATAAGGCATCATACATGTCGAAATATGTGCGTGTGATAATACTTCATCCTTAATATCTAGCATATCTAAGTGATAAAGGATTTCTAAAAGAATCTCATTTCCTGTACAGTTAGCCATCGGTTTTTTGATATAGTTTCCCAGTCTTTCACCAAACAGGCCATCACCCCAAAAAACGTCTTCATTATTCTGTTTTTGATTTGGAAAATAATCTCTGTCATATAATATCAAGCTGATTTCCCAACCCGAATCTTTAATAGTGATGCAACCGCCAGTTCCAGGTCTACTTCCTGTGTTTTTTTCTAATCTTTCAAAGAACTCTGGATAATCCTTAATGGTGATAAAATAACTCATCCATTTTGTCTTATCTATCTGACCTAAGAATTTTTCCGGATGACCAAACTTTTCATTTTTCTTAGCTAAATTATTCCAAATAGTAAATAATCCTAAGTTATTCGTGTCTTTATTGATATTGGCGATATGTGTGTTATCACCAAATGTTGAATTTGTCATCAATGAGCCATTAGTCACGAATACGAAATCAGTTTCGTTGACACTAATTGATTCTTCCTGTCCATTTCTTTTCATCAATATTTTCCTAGCAATATTGCAATCATCGTCCATTTCAATATCATAGATAGCTGATTCATATTCAATTTTTACACCCTTATCTAGTAACCACTTTAATAGCGGCTTGATGATTGAATCATATTCGTTTCGTTTGGTATGAAGGATACCTTCTAAATAATCGATACGATGTCCTAAACCGAATCTTGATAAATATCTTTTTGCTTCTAGTGCACTATGATATTGTTTGAAAGCAAGCATCGGATGAAAACACCACCACATTGCCGAATCAAAGAAAGGGCTATCCTTACCAAAGTAATCTTCAATGGTTATGTTTTCTAGATTACTTTCCATTTCAGTGATATATTTTTGAAGCTGCATTGTCGTCTTTTTATCCATTTTAAAATCATGGATACCTTCCCAAATATGTCCTCTATTTTGAATGACACGACATTCAGAATGGATGGCTGATTCTCTATTTGTATCTACTGTTTCATCAAGAATAGTTCTTCCTGGAGTATCTAATGAAGGAATTTTGCTGCATAAATACCAAAGGCATTCCATATATGGCTCAAGTTCTCTTTCACCTGGACATACATATTTGCCTTCATTTGAGATAACACCACAACATCCGCCGACATCTTTTCGTTTCTCGTAAATTGTAATGTTACTTCCTAACATACCAGCATCATCAATCAAGAATGCTGCTGCAGCCATACCCGCAATACCGCCACCGATAATGAAAGCTTTTTTACTCTCAATGTTTGAAACTTTCTTTGGATGGTAAAGAAAATCATATAGTTTCATATAAAGGACCTCCTTTCACACACTTGTACAAATTCACACAAGTGTTGTTTTCTTTATACACCTATAATATAATTTCAAAAGAAGATCAAGATAATCATTAATATCTAGTGTTTTGTATGAAAACCGACATGACAAGATGATGTGTCGGAGATTGGAGGTTTATGAAAGCTGAATATAGAAATAAAATTAGATCAAAAAATATGATTAAGAAAGCTTTTTTTGAATTATTAGAAGAAAAAGAATACAACAAAATAACAGTGACTGATATTGTTAAAAAAGCCAATTTAAATCGTAGTACCTTTTATGCTCATTATTTAGATGTAAGAGCCATTACAGAAGAACTAGAAAATGAGGTAATAGATAAAATGATGGAACTATTAAAGAAATTCGAATTCAAGAATTTCTTTAATAATCCGACACCTCTTCTTCTTGAAATAAGTAGATTTTTAGAGTCCAATGAGGCAGAATATAGGATCCTTCTTAAGGTAAATGACACTGAAATATTTTTAAAAAAATTGCGTGATATTTTTTCTAATTACATGAAACTGGATACTGATATTTTTAATTATCTAAGTGATAAAAAGATGGTAAATTTAAGAATCAGTTATTTCTCTGGTGGAATAATCAATATGTACCAGGATTATTTTAACGGCAAACTTAACTGTACTTTAAACGATATTTCTCTAGAAGTTG
>CAVGPK010000169.1:0-2503 GCA_963631155.1 bacterium
GTGTTGCTATCTCGCAAATAATGCGATAAATGCTGGACCAAATTGGTAACTTTATTCTGACACTATCAAAGTTTAAATTATTATGATATCATTAAAAATAAATATTTAACTTGTTTGAACAACTTGAACAAACAAGTTTGCTGATGTATAATAATTGTAAAGAAAAGGGGGATATTTAATGATATGTGTTAATTGTGATTATCGTCTTAAAGATGATATTGATTTTCTATTAGAAGCTGAAAATATTAACATGCTAGAATTTTCAAAAGGGACAAGGGTATCCAGAACAACATTAGATGAAATAATGAAAAAAAACAATGCAAGAGGAGATGTATGCGAAAAGATATATTCTTTTGCGTATCATCAAAATTACAGAATTAATTCTGTAAAAGAAGAATTACTAAAAGAAAAATACCCTTTGGTTTTATTTCACGGCTCAAAAGATGGATTAACTGAAATCAGTGAGAATGGCTCACGAAATAACTGCGACTTTGGGAATGGATTTTATCTTGGCGAAACATATAATCAAGCATTGTCATTTGTTTGTGAAAAAAATAACTCTTCCGTATATTCGTTTCATTGCTCCTTGGATGAATTGAAAATTAAGAAGTTTGAATGTGATCTGGAATGGATGCTAGCGATATGCTATTACCGAGGAACTATAAATAATTATAAGAAAAGTAAAATTATTAATAAAATAGTTTTGGAAGTTGAAAGTGCTGATGTGATAATTGCACCAATTGCTGATAATAAAATGTTTTATGTTATGGCACAGTTTACAGAAGGTGAAATCAATGCGGATGTGGCTTTACATTCTCTTTCAGCTTCTAAATTGGGTCTTCAATATGTCTTTAAAACAAAAAAGTCGATTCAAAAATTAATTCCGATTGAAAAATATTATATATGTGAAAAAGAACGTGAAGATTGTAGAAATGTTTTGATTGCAAGAGGCTTTGAGATTGATACAAAACTTAAACTTGCAAAAAGAGAATTTAAGAACGGATTGTTTATTGAGGAAATTTTAAATGAAGAAATTTGATCAGACAGGATTGTTATTAGCAGAGTATCAGGGAAAACTATTTGAGGCATCTGAAAAGCTTAATTGTTCGAGTCCAATCTTTATTAGGAGATTTTTGCACTCTGAATTATTGGAATCACTTGACAAAAATGATGCATCACTAGTGACTTTAGATGTGACAGAGGGTATTAGAAGCATTATGAATCAATTTGGAGATTCAGAATACGGGAAAGAAAAATATTCCAAAGGTTCATTATTTTGGATGGGTTATATGTATAGATACATTGCTTATACAAGGGGACAATCAACAAAGTATATTATGCAGTTATTTAAGCATAAACAAATGGATTCAGTATATTATTCTTACCATACACAAGATCCTGAATGGTGTGTAAAAAGCCTGCTTGACCTTAATGATATTTCTGAGGATTTTTTTGATAATAACAAAAGATTAAAGGAAATAATCAAAGCCAAAGGAAATTTTTGATATTTTTACTAAAAAAATCATTATTTAATTTGAATTAAAGTAATACATTATTTTTGGAAGAAATAGATATGGGTTAGACAAAACGTTTCTCGGTATATCTGATGGTAAATTAGCTCATAAAGTATGAGTGTTGAGTTGCCACGATAGATGTCGATAAGTTGAGTTACTGACATAGTTGCCAGGTATTATAAATGTCATCATATGCGGAGTGGAGCATATATTAACGAACTCAACCTATGGTTCGTGTAAAAATTTGATGATGCCTTTGATATTGATTTGCAACAAGCAAAAACATTTTATAATGGATTAGTAACCGAAGATTTATTCTCTTTGAAAGATATTTCTATAAGAAAAGATGAAAAGAGAGCAAAGAAACTATTAAGAGCGTATTCTAGGAACATTTCAATGGAAGCATCCAATGAGTCAATAAAGGCCGATTTAAAAGAAAATGGTGACAAAATAGATAAGGACACGTTTGTAAAATATTTACTTGCTTTGCAACGCCTTTATGTTTTTGAGGAATTAGAAGCGCGGAATCCTAATTTGAGAAGTAAAACTGCTATTAGAGAAAAAATACAAGGCATTTTGTTGATCCTTCAATTGCGACTGCAGCCTTAGGCATTACTCATGAAAGTATGTTTTCCGATATGAAAACTTTTGGTCTTTTGTTCGAATCGTTAGCAATTAGAGATTTACGCATATATTGCGATTCAATCGGAGCAGATGTTTATCATTATAGAAACAAAGCGGGTAGAGAAGTGGATGCGGTAATTTCTTTTACAGATGGTTCATGGGCACTAGTAGAAGTAAAATTGAGCGATAAAGAACAAATCGATGAAGCTTCAAAGAAACTTATTGAATTAGCAGCAAATATCAATGAAGAAAAACACCCAAAGCCAGCATTTCTTATGGTTATAACATCGCAAAATGTCGCATTGCAAGATGAAAATGGCGTCTATAAGATTCTTTTAGGGTGCTTAAAACCATAGGCATATTTT
>CAVGPK010000170.1:0-2473 GCA_963631155.1 bacterium
ATAAAAATCAAAGCAAGTTTGGCATTCATCTTAATTGATAGAAATAATGCCATTGAAAACATAAATGGTGCTCTTACAAGTGGTCTAAAACCATTACAAATAGCATTTTGAATAATCGTTACATCACTTGTAAGTCGTGTAATTAAAGATGAGGTTGAAAAATGATCTGTATTCGAAAAAGAAAAATTTTGTACTTTTTCAAATTCAGTTTTTCTTATTTCAAATCCAACTCCTTGACCTGCAACAGCCGCATAACGTGAATAAAGGATTCCTAATACTAAAGCAATTAAAGCACATACAGCCATTAAAACACCTTGCATAATAATATAATGTTGATCTTTTTGAGCAACACCAATATCAATAATATTAGCCATCAATACTGGAATAACTAATTCAAAGACCGTTTCTCCCACAACACATAAAAACGCTAGAATAAACGCTTTTTTATATTTTTTCGCAAATGGTATTAAACGTTTAATCATAAAATAACTCCCCTTTAACATTGTTTGAAAGACAACCATGATATCCATAAATTTCCCCCTCTATAAATCCTCAGGCGGTTCGAAAACTCTAACTCGTTGATATACAAAGAATTTTCTTCCCGCTTTTTTTCTTACCCTCCCACTTTTTTCATAAAAACCCTTGACTTTTTCATCAATTTTGTGGCGCTTCGCGCCCTTTGTTTAAGGTATCGGGAGGGCTTTACCATGATACCTTATTTTCAATCTTATAATGATTTTATCAATCATCTTAATTCTCATTATATCTCTTATCGTCAACTGTTCGATTTCTCTCTTCTCAACGATGATTTCCAATCAGCTTTTTTCAAAATGATCTGGCTCGATGTTGACAATACTTTCGATATCTTGAGACCTTTATATTCTAGTACTGGCAGACCAGCTAAGAATCAAATTCAATTCCTTCGTTCTTTTATTCTTATGGCCCATTTTAAATACTTCTCTATTAAAAAATGGGTCAAGAGATTAAAAAAACAAAATGCTTTGGCTATCATTTGTGGTTTCGATCCACTCAATGTCCCTAGTTTCAGTTCCCACTACGATTTTATACATCGTCTTTTTCTCAAAAAGAAATACACTCATGATGATTTTATTTGCGAAAACAGACCCTACAAAAACATCGATACCAAGTCTAAACCTAAAAATGGTTCCAAACTGGAAAATTTCAATATGTCTGCCACTGATGAGCTCCTTCACGTTTTCACCGGTAACAGTAATCCGGTCGATGAACTTGAAGAAAAAATCCTTCTTCAGCTTTTTAATGTTTTGGCTGTCAATTTCAGTTTCAACCATCATCTTATCGAAAACCATATTACCATTTCTGGTGATGGTACCTGTTTACATACCCATGCTTCCAAATATGGTACTAGAGTTGATGATAACCATAGACGTTATTCTGATCTTGATGCCAATATCGGTTGGGATTCTGATCTTAATACTTTCTACTATGGTTATACTGCCTATTCTATAAGTACCATCAATCACAAATACAACATCGATCTGCCTATGTTTTTATCTATTGCATCTGCCTCTCAGCATGATGCAATAACTTCTATGACAGCCTTGGCACAACTTTGTGCAATTAATAATTTTATCTCTTTCGATCATTACTGTCTTGATTGTGCCAGTGATAATGTTGCAACTCATAAACTATGTTACTCTCTAGGAATATTACCTGTTATCGACATAAACAAACGAAGTTCCAACAAAAATCTATATTTGCCTTATAAAGATATTTCAAAAAACGGCAGGCCTATCTGTGCTGCTGGATTTGAATGTATACGTGATGGTTTTGAAAAAGCCAGAAACCGACATAAATTTAGATGCCCATTCGCTTTTAAAAAAGAAAATACTTGTCCTTTAAAAGATAAATGTACTAAATCTAAATATGGTCGTGTTTTTCAAATAAAAGTAGAAAATGATCTTCGGCTGTTTGGGGTGATTCAATACAATTCCCAAAAGTGGAAGACCATTTACAAAGATAGAACGTCCTGTGAACGTATGAACAATCGCATTCTCAACGATTATAAATTCAAGGACTGTTATATGCATGGAGAATCTCGCACTTTCTTCATGCTTGTAATGATTGGAATAAACATTCATTTTGATGCTTATCTCAAAGTTACATCTTTATAATAATCTATTCTTTTAAAAATTGCACTTAATTCTATTTTTTCTTGCGCTCTTTTTTGAGTGCTTTTTGTTTTAAAACAGCATTACATCATTCCCATTTTTTTCTACCAAAATTATCACTTATTTCTCTCTAAGTTTTCGAACCTACTCCGCCATTAAAATAGAAGTATGTACTGCATGATGAACTGTTTTTTGATCATCACGTCCAATCGCATTAGCAATCACCACTGTTGTTCCTAATGCAATCCCAATAAATAAATTAACAATTAAACTAATAATTGGACTATTAGTAAAGATAACTCTATTACATTAAAGAATGATGA
>CAVGPK010000171.1:0-2368 GCA_963631155.1 bacterium
CCTGGTACTTCTTCCATTAAGATTTGTTCAATACCATCTTTTAAAGTGTCATCAATCATCGTACAACCTGCACATGCTCCAAGCATTCTTACATAAACGATACCATCTTTAAAATCAACGTATTCAATATCTCCACCATCTCTTTGAAGATATGGTCTTAATTTATGAATGACATTTTTAATTTGTTCTTCGATATTTTCCATTTTAGCAAACTCCTTTTTATATCTTTGATTTTAATCATATAAATCCTACCATATTTTATATTTTTTCCTTATTAAATACAACACATATGCTTAAATTGTGCTATAATAGTGCCGCAAGGAGTGAAATCAACCCGTCTTTAGAAGTTAGCACCATTTTTGTTTAGAAATATAATAACCATAGATTTCCCAAAGCACTTGAAAAATAAAGTGTTTTTTTATTTTCAAAATTATTTCTTTTATTTCTTATTTATGTTATAATAATGGTGTCGTGGTGTTAGGTGCAAAGGAGGTCCAACATGGCTTATTTTTTAAAGGTTTCTAAACAACAAACTCGTACTTATCTTGCTATCTATGAAAGCTTCTATTCCCCTGATGTTAAAGGTACCAAACATAGAAGCATTAAGAATCTTGGTAACATCAATAAGCTCATTGATGCTGGTATTGATGATCCTATTTCTTTCTATCAAAAAGAAGTTGACAGAATGAATGCTGAAAAGAAAAAAGAAAAGGAAGTTCAAGAGAAAACCGAAAAACTCATTTCTGATATTTCTCCTGAAAAATATCTTGGCTATTTTCCTTTGGCCAATATTCTTAATAATCTGGACGTTGAACAACACTTTGACTTCTTACAGTCCAACAGGAATTTTCAGTTCAATGTCTTTGACATCTTTTCATCACTTGTATTTGCCAGAGCTGTTGCTCCATGTTCTAAATACAGGACCTTTCATGATGTTCTTCCTTCTTTGTTCAAGGAAATGAACTATTCCTACGACCAACTTCTTGATGCTGTAGAATTTGTCGGTAGCGAATATGAAAAGCTGGTTGAAATATTTACTGTGGCTACTAAAGAAAACTATGGTACGGATACTTCTCATTCTTTTTTTGACTGTACCAACTTCTTCTTTGAAATCGACAAAGAGAATGAATTTCAAAGACGCGGTCCATCCAAAGAAAACAGAAACGATCCTATTGTTGGTATGGGGCTTCTTCTTGATGCCAATATGATTCCTATCGGCATGAAGATGTATCCTGGAAATGAATCTGAAAAACCAATATTGAGAAGCATCATTCAGGATATGAAAAATCAAAATAATATCTCTGGAAGAACTATTCAGATAGCCGATAAAGGGCTGAACTGCGCAAGAAATATAATACAGGCAGTCAATAACAGTGATGGATATATATTTTCAAAATCTGTCAAACAGCTTCCTGAAAAAGAACGGGTATGGGTACTTCTTGATAATGATTATAAAGATGTAAAGGATGAATATGGAAATACAGTATACAGATACAAGTCCTGTATTGAAGATTTTGACTATTCTTACAAAGATGATGATGGTAAGATCGTCAAAAAAACAATAAGAGAAAAAAGAGTCTGTACCTACAATCCAAAACTTGCAAGAAAAAAACTTATGGAAATCGATAAGATGGTTGAAAAAGCAAGAAATTTAAAAACATATTCCGCTAAGAAAAGTGAATATGGAGAATCAGGAAAATATATAACTATTACATCAAATGATGGTGATCAGCCTACGGTAACATTAAATGAAGAAGCAATCAAAAAAGACAGGGACCTTGCAGGATACAATATGCTTGTTACTTCTGAAATAAAAATGAAGGATGTTGAAATATATGATGCCTATCATAATCTGTGGAGAATCGAAGAGTCATTTAGAGTAATGAAAAGTGAACTTGATGCACGTCCTGTATATCTTCAAAAAGAAAACAGCATCAAGGGACATTTCTTAATATGTTATGTTACAGTTTTACTTACAAGAATATTACAGTTCAAAGTTCTAGATAATAAATACAGCACATCAAAGATATGTGAATTCTACAGAAATTTTAGACTGGTCAAAGTAAATGACAAAAAATACATCAACATAACTCGAGCTTCTGAATTCATAACTGAACTCGGTAAAAAGCTCAATCAGCCACTTACAAACTACTATCTTACAGACAGACAAATAAAAATGATGCATACTCGTTAAACTAACGAGTTAGCACCATTTTTTTGTCTTGAACTTCTAAAGTCAGGTTTGACAATATCAACATTCTTTAGCTTAATAGATAATAAAAAAAAGAGAAATTTTATAATTTCTCTTCTTCTACTGGCATCAATGAAGCCTTAATAGCTTCTGTAATTTCATTCATAATTTCCGGAT
>CAVGPK010000172.1:0-2355 GCA_963631155.1 bacterium
CTATTATCCATTTGGTACAACATGTTATGCTTGGATCAATCAAACAAATGAGCTTCAAGAAGAAACTTTACAAACTTTGAAACATTCACCATTTAATAAAATAAGAATGTGCATCTTCCCTAAATATTATAGTTATAATACAGAAGATTCACAAAATTATGCTTTTATAAAAGATGAAAATGGTTTTGACTTTACAAGATTTGATAATACTTTCTTTGAAAACTTAGAAAAGCGAATCCAACAACTTGATGAACTTGATATCCAAGCAGATATTATTTTATTCCATCCTTATGATCGTTGGGGATTGAGTAATCTGAATAAAAATTAAAAGAGAAAATAAGTTTTACCCTAAAAAAGTGTATAAAGCCCCTTTCCCCAAATGGAACGCTATTCTATTTGAGGTGAGTTTGTAGGTTCTTTTCTGATGAATTGTAGAATCTCTGCTTCAGATAAACCAGTGCGGCTGAGCTGATTGAAAGTATTTCGTAAATTATTTTTAATGTATTCGATTCGTTGCTTCTTTGTTGTTTCAACATCTGCCATGTCTGTTGGGTTAAATACTTCGCCCGTTTTTAAAAGATGATAGACAGCAATAAGTATTTTTCTTGCAATTGCAATGATGGCTCGTTTCTTACCACGTCTTTTAGATATTTTATTATATTTGGTTGCGTAGTAATCGCATTTCTTATCTTTTATGGCGGCATGTGCAACCTGAACAAGACAAGGCTTAAGATAAACACCGGCTTTTGAAATCTTGACCGATTTCTTTTTGCCGGCTGATTGATTACATCCAGGAGCTAATCCAGCCCATGCAGCAAGTTTGCGATGAGAGGACCATTGAGACATATCAGTGCCGACTTCAGAGATAATGGTAATGGCAGATTTTCTGTTGATTCCTGGTATTGTACAAAGAAGCTGGATGTAGTCTTCATAGTTGGCAACCATCAAGTCGATATGGTGTTGTATTTCATCAAGAAGAGAATCCAAATATTCCATATGTTTATGAACGATTTGAATTCTGGCCTTTTGAAACTGATTCAGTTGAGTACCATCAACAGCACTTAGGATATCTTCATGAGATGCTTTGCATCTGCCATGAACTTTAGAAAGAATATCTTCACTTGTATATGGATCATTTGATAAAATAGTATCGACAATAGCGGAAGCAGATTTACCAAAGACATCAGTAAAAACAAGATCAAGTTTACAGTTTCCAGTAGTCAAAGCATTTTGGAAACGATTCTTTTCAGAAGAACGCATATTGACAAGTTTATACTGATAGCGGGTAAATTCCCTGAGGATGCGAATATCCTTTTCAGGAATATAACTGGATCTGACAATACCAAATTTAAAGAGGTCGGCAATCCATTTGGCATCCTTATTGTCATCCTTCTCACCTTTGATAGCCTTGACCCATTTAGGATTGGCAACAACGACATTAGAGATATAGCCTTCTAATGCATTGTATACAGGGATATAGTACTTTCCGGTAGATTCCATACATACATTTTGACAGTTGTTTTCAATAAGCCAATCTCTGAATTGAATGAGCTGGTTATTGAAGGTTGAGAATCTTTTTTTAATATACTTGGGTTTGACGGATTCAGAGATGCAAATAACAGCAACGATGAAAGAGTTGTGCACGTCGACACCACAAGATCTAGGGTAAATAATTTCCATAAATAAAAGGCTCCTTATAAGAATATAGAGAAGGAGCTCAGTGACTGACTGATCAACACTAAAAGATTAAACTCAAGTCAATGATTAATCTGCAGACTTAAAAGACATACTCATGTGTGCTTGAAAAGATCAGCCTTGCACTGGTTAATATACTGTTTTGACTTGACCGAGTTGCAAGAATCTACAACTCGCCTCCCCGTGCTTTGTAGTGTAAGACTCCCTCAAGTAAAAATATAAAATAAGATGTCTGCACAAACAAGAGTTATTCATTACTATGTGTGCCTTGGAGCTGCAGGCGGAAAGGAATGTAAGGTTAAAATGACAAAACAACAAGATATTTATTATCTTTCTTATGTCATTAGAAGATTAAGTCATTATAAAAATATTTGGTGGTCTCTTGCCAATGAATATGATTTAATGCCTCAAAAAAGTATTGAAGATTGGGATGAATATGCCAGAGTTATTATGAAATATGATGTTTATGGGCATCTAAGATCAATTCATAACTGTATTCCTTTCTATGATTATCATAAATCATGGATAACTCATGTGAGTGTACAAAGAGTAGATGTTTATAAAACTGCTGAAATGGTGAGTCAGTGGCGTGAAGAATATCATAAACCAGTGATTATTGATGAAGTAGGTTATGAAGGAAATATTGATTATGGCTGGGGG
>CAVGPK010000173.1:0-2319 GCA_963631155.1 bacterium
GCGGCAGTTAAGCCGTTTTAGCAACATTTAGAGATTTGCAACTGTCGAAGTACCGAATGTGATTGATTCACATTCTTTTTTTCTATTCAATTTATTGAAAATAAAGTACAATAATAAAGGTGGTGATTGATTTGATAGAACAATTAAGTGTAAAAAATTATGTATTATTTGATTCGTGTATTATCGATTTTACAACTGGTATGAGTGTTATTACTGGTGAAACTGGGGCAGGAAAGTCTTTATTGATTGATGCGATTGGATTACTTTGTGGAAATCGTGTTGTTGGTGATGTCGTAAGAAAGGGATGTGATAAGGCTATTCTTACAATGGTACTTTCTAGTACTCCTACATTAGAAGAAAAATTGAATGAAAATGGATTTGAATCCGAGAATCAAATTATTATTACCAGAATCATAAATGCGAATGGAAAAAGTTCTATACGAATCAATCAACAAATTTCAACATTAAATTTTGTGAAAGAAATCGTTTCAAGTCAGATTGATATTCATTCTCAAAATGATACGTATCATCTTATTGATTCTAATGTGCAATTAGAATTACTTGATAATTATTGCCAAACAAGTGATTTAAAAAATAAACTTTCTGATTTATTTAAAGACTACAGAAATGTATGTGATGAATTGAATCGTTTAAAAAATGAAGAGTTTTCAGATGATGAATTAGATTATTTAACATCACAACTAAATGAGATTGAAGATGCGAATATTCAAGAACATGAATTACACGAATTGCAAGAAAAAATAACTTTGGCTACTTCTTGGAATAAAGATAAAGAAGAAATATCGAATTGTTTATATGAAATCAATAAAGAAAATGGAATCATGGATTCTTTATATAATATATATAAGAATTGTTCAAAATCAAACATATTAAAGGAATTTGAACAATCTTTTCAAGATATGTATTATTCCATTCAAGCTTTAGATGAAGAGATAAAATCTAAAAAGAATAATTATGAAAATAATAATTATGATTTAGATGAACTACAACAAAGAGAATATTTAATTCGAAGACTCTATAAAAAATATGGTGGTTCTTATGAATCATTAAATGAAAAGAAAAATAAGATTTTAGAAAAAATTGATCGGATTATACATAAACAAGATGTTTTTGAAAAATTAGAGAAACAAAAACAGATGGCATATAATAAATATATGGAATGTGCGAATACTTTATCTAAGAAAAGAAAAAGTAAGATGAAAGAATTAGAAAATTTGGTTGAGAATAATTGTAAAGATCTTATGCTTGAAAAAGCTCGATTTAAAATTTCATGTGAACAAATAAATCCAACAATAAATGGTATCGATCAAATTGATTTTATGGTTTCAATGAATCCTGGACAAGATTTTTCAAGTTTGAAAACTAGTGCATCAGGAGGAGAATTATCACGTTTAATGTTAGCTTTAAAAGTAGTTTTTCAATCGACAAAAGGTATTGAGACGATTATTTTCGATGAAATTGATACGGGTGTAAGCGGAAAAGTTGCATTAAGCATGGGTTCTAAGATGAAAGATTTGTCGAATGAGTATCAAGTTTTATGTATTACACACTTGCCTAGTGTTGCCGTATACGCAAATACACATTATTGTGTTGAAAAGACATCAGATTCACAACAGACAGTCACAAATGTTAAAGAATTAAAGCATGTAGAAGTAATACATGAATTAGCAATTATGTCAAATGGCCAAGATAGTGAACTTGCATGTAAATCCATGGAAAATCTATGGGAGAAAGTGCATGGCTAAAGTATTGTTGCATGTGGATTTAAATGCATTTTTTGCAAGTTGTGAAGAAATAAAGAATCCAGAATTAAAAGGAAAACCTATGGCTGTTGGATCATTAAATAGACGTTCTGTTATTTCTACTGCGAATTATGAAGCTCGAAAATTTGGTGTACATAGTGCTATGCCCGTATATGAGGCTTTAAATAACTGTCCAAATTTAACATTGGTACAGGGTGACTATGCCTTTTATAGGGCTATGTCGAGTCAATTTTTTAAATATTTGCATTCTTATACACATAAAATTGAGCCTGCAAGTATAGATGAATGTTATATGGATGTAACAGATATCATCTCCAAGTATAAAAGACCTTTGGATCTTGTTTACCAAATTCAGCAAGGTGTTCTTGAAAATTGTGGTCTTTCATGTTCGATTGGAGTTGCATCGAATCGTTTTCTTGCGAAAATGGCAAGTGATATGAGGAAACCAAATGGAATTACAATCTTACGTAAATCTGAATTATCGACAAAGCTTTGGCCTTTAAAAATATCAGAAATGAATGGTATTGGTAAAAAG
>CAVGPK010000174.1:0-2263 GCA_963631155.1 bacterium
CCATTTGGGGTATCGAACTCATTTAAGATAGGATTGTGAAATGGTTCACATAGATTAAAAGGAAAGATTGGAGATGGTATCATGAATTTTTTCAAGAAGCCAGGACGAATTTTACTTTTATTAATTTTATTGATTTTGATAATTTGTCCTTTACGTGTGCGTATGTATTACCAAAAAATTTTAGAAATCCAATCTGGCCAACTTAGTGTTGATTCACAATTTGTTGCGGCAGATCTACATCCATATTCTGCTTATGTCATGGCTATACCGTATATTATTATAGAAGTGGCGCTATGTACATTATATTATGTAAGAACAAGAGATTAGTAGACTCTCTAATTTAACGTGAAATTAAAAAAGATGAATAAGTGTACATGTTAAATGAAATGAGAGAATTCAAAAAACATCTATAAATTAGAAATAGATGTTTTTTTTCATGAATATAGAAAAAGAATATAGCAACACATTGGTTTGATAAAAGGAATTATACTCAATAATTATAATATTGACATACAATTCAATAAATATTTATATAAAATAATTCATTTCCAAGAACCTCTAAAAATTACATAATATATATTATGCGAAGTATGAAGTTTGATATTTCTGTATACATTGTACATCGTCCCAATCTACAAGGCTCTCAGACAAATTACGCATTTTTTTTGAAGGTCTTAAAATGTATACATTTTTTTACAAATGATGGAAGATTTTCGAGGCTTTTGTCGTTATTAAAATTAGATATTCCATTCCTTTGTTTTTATGCTCCTGCATGATACAATATGTCTGAGAGTAAACAATATGCGACCCCTTTATGGGGCCAAGGTAGTTCTCCTGGGGACGACTGCACTCACGATACGAGTGTCGTTAATGGGGGTTCCGAACAACGAAATGTTCGCATCGCCTACCCCAAGGGGGTGAAAAAATGCGTTTATATATGATTTTTATAGCCTGTTTGCCATTTTTGATATTTATTATAGAATATACGGCAGCTTTGTTAAATGCTATTTCTCGTTTGCTAAAAGCAATTGAGAAAATATCGTATACAATCCAAGACTTAAGAAAAGAACATAAAAATAAACACAAAAAGAAAAAACTACCTCGCAATTCTTCCCGGAATTAGGTAGTTTTTTTAAAAAATACTTTCCCGGAGAACAACATATTGGTTGCTCTCTTTTCATTTATATTGTAACACATTGCGCCATGATATCAACATAAAATGTTCAATGTCAATATCCCAATATCGAACGAGATCCAAAACTGTTCATGTTTGGTAGACGAAAATAATGAAAAATATCTTGTTGGTTCACAAAATAAAAAATCCAACAGGTATACACGAAATCAATTCTCCTTACTGCGAAGTTATTAGATGCGTATAAGTGTATACCTTTTTTGCACTTTAGGTATACATCATTTTAATGCTTTAAGGAATTTGTTTCTTTATGTTTAAAATATACAATAATATTCTAAAAAAAATAAAGGTATTTATAGCTTGATTACATTTTTTGAGCTTTTAACCGTTATTTAAAATGACTCCTAGAAAATTTCTGAGTGTCGATCTTTGATATAAAAACCGTTCGTTAGAAGTCAAATCTTTTCCTGCCTGAATTTTAGCGTACATTACTCGATATTCATTTATTGTTTTATTTGCCAACGCTCTAATTTGGCTTCTCTTTCTATTTAAATCATCCAGGACCTCATTGTTTATTGCGACTCTCGTCGTCTTTTGCGATATCTCATTTCTGGACAGAATTAACATTTTACAAAAATCTAGACCGGGCCTTGTTCTATTTCCAGTATTGTAAATTTGTAGACTATAGCTTCTTGGGCAGTTACTACGCAGTGGGATGAGAATGATATACTCTCTATACGGGAGGCCATAATAATAGGGCCTAACTTTTCCAGTGCGGTCGTTTTTGTCAAGCGTTTCAATCAAAGAATCTCTAAAATCGTTATCTATTTTAACTACATATGTCATATTGTTCTCCAAAAAAAAAGCATCTTATTCAGATGCAATCACCATCATTACTTGCCATTAGTTTTTTTCTACCTCTACTCAATCGAGCGACTTGTTGCTGACTTAAGACAATCGGTCAGAGCCCATAATTTAATGATGGTGTAAAAACGTTTAGACAGTTCCCCATCTGTTTATAATATAGCATATTTTTAAAAAAAGGCAAGACCCCAAAACATTTAACCATTTTTTGCTCTGATTTCAAAATGATAATGTCTTAATGTAATCAAATTGATTATGTCCCAACTT
>CAVGPK010000175.1:0-2128 GCA_963631155.1 bacterium
CCGGCATTCAAGGGAAACTTTGGATGCTCGGCCATTCTATGACCGAGTAGTTCACTAGTATTCAGCATGTTTTATATGTGCTGTATTTTGATCGTTTTAAGGCAGTCATGGTTGCTGTATTATCATTACTGTGTGCGGGAAGTGTTTATGAAGATATCTCTAGTGGTTTTTTCTTGTTTCAAAAACTTCGAGTAAGAACGATAAAGCGATATGTGATTTCAAAGATTGTTGCGAATATGTTGCTTGTAACAACAGCAACGATTGGTGGAATGTGGCTTTTTGTGGCTTTCGTAAGACCACTAATGCCGTTAGTAAGTAATAATCCACAGCAAGATATAATTGAATACTACGATATTTATCAAGCGCTAGGCCCTATTCTTTATTTGGCAGCGATGGGAGTAATCTTTGGATTATCTGCATCTTTTTTTACTTCTTTCGGGTTATGGATTGTATTTTATATGCCAGATCGCTTTGCAGCACATGCAATTTCTTTCTTGGTTTATTATGGATTATTATCAATTACTGATTTTTTGCCGAGAGAGTTGGATATTTGGAATCTTACGAGCGCAGCAAAAATGCTTAGAATGACGGATAGTTCATTTTGGAATTATTTGTATTCTGTTAGTTTATTACTTGTATTAAATGCGATTTCGGGAATTGTATTATGGAAAAAACTAAAAGGAAGGTATGAAAATGGATAGTGTGAAGAAAGGTTGGTATGTTTGCAAAAGCAATTTTATACAGTGGCGTACAAATTATAGAATATGGATGATTGTGGCAATAGAAACAATATTGGTTTTTCGATATCTTCATGGATTGTCTGAGTATGGTCAGGCAACAGGAAAAACAATTACGCCGTTTGTACTTCCAACTGTTTCAATAAATAAATTTTGGGGAGAGATTGCAGGGGATTTTGTTGTAAATCAAAGAAGTTTAATTCCAGTTTATACGTGGGGATTAGTAATGCCAGTACGAGTAATACAAAATTATTATCCTTTAGCAGCATTTATATACACTTTTATTACTGGATGGTTAAGTATGGTTTTCATTGGTAAGCTGATGTATCTGTTAAATTTAAAAAATGGTAAAAAAACAATTGGAATTTCGGCAGCAGTCTTTTTTATTATGTTGGATCCAGTAGCTGTATATTTTACAATTTTTAAGAAATATGGCTTGTTTTACGTTTCTCCGATAAATTGGAGCAGCCTTGAAAACATAAATACTGTTTCAGGTTATCCATACTTATCGGGAGGCTATATGTTTGTAATGTATATTGTCTTGATTGTTGCAGAATCCTTAATGAGCTATATATGCTCAATTAAGATGGATATCGAAATTAAAATAGTATAAACAGTAAAAATAAAAGTTGCAAAATTTTGAAAGGAGCTTGTATATGAGTGATAATTTGATTGTTATAAAAGAATTATCAAAACGCTATGGGGAAATAGAAGTACTACATAATATTAACCTTGCCATGAAAGCAGGAACTATTGTTGGCTTTGTGGGAAGAAATGGCTCTGGAAAGACAATGCTTATGAAGCATATATGTGGGTTGGTGCATCCGAGTGAAGGTGAGATATGGATATGTGGAAAGAAATTGGAGAAGCGTGGTGAGATATCTGATAATATCGGTGCAATCATAGAAAATCCGGGATTTTTACCCGAATATTCAGGATTTCAAAATTTAAAGCTGTTGGCAATGATTCAGAGAAAAATAACGGATGAAAAAATTCGGGAAACATTAAAACTAGTGGGATTAGAAAATGCTGGGAAAAAGCATGTTGGCAAATATTCCTTGGGGATGAAGCAGCGACTTGGAATTGCGCAGGCAATTATGGAAAATCCAGATATTCTTATTTTGGATGAACCAATGAATGGACTTGATAATGAGGGTGTAGAAGAGGTACGAACATTGCTAATATCATTAAAAGAAAAAGGAAAGCTTATTATAATTGCAAGTCATACGAGAGAAGATATTGAGCTTCTGTGTGATGAGGTTTATCGAATGGAAAAAGGGAAAATTGAGGAAATCGTTTTGAATTGACCAAAGAAAAGGTTGGATATGAATTAGTCCTGAATCCGACGTCTCTTCACATCGCGTTTTTGACGAGGGGCACGACCTCCGATG
>CAVGPK010000176.1:0-2057 GCA_963631155.1 bacterium
ACGGGTTTTTGACAGTTATGTCACTTCCATACGATTGTAGATACTCTCAAAACGCTTATTCCATATAGGTTTTTTGAGTTTTTTTATTGTCAAATTTTATTGTTTTAAATGTTGTATGGTGTTGTATATGGTGGTATAATGTCTCTAGGAGATGATTTTCATGAAGCTTTACTATGACAGACGTTCTAAAAATCCAACTTATTTTATTCAACAGGGTATCAGAAATGGCAAGAAAACGACTACCCGCAACATTAAAACTATTGGAAAACACAATGACCTTCTTAAAATTACTGACGATCCTCTTGAATATGCAAAACAGGAAGTCGCTAAATTCAATGAAGAATATAAAGCCAACAAGATTTCTATCGATGTCAATATTGATTTTTCTAAAAAGCTTCCTTCTTCAATGGATGCTGTTGCTCATTCAAAAAATGTTAATATTGGCTATTTCTTTATCCAGTCTATCTATCATGATTTGAAGATCAAAGATTTTCTGAACAATATCGTTTCTCAAACCAGGGTCGATTATGATGCTGATCTCATAAACAGATTTCTTACCATCTCTCGAATACTTGATCCTCGCTCAAAACTGGGAATCTATGATCACCTTCATATATATTATGAACAACCGCACTATCTTTATGAATCTTCTCTTAGATTCCTATCGCTTTTGGCTAAACACTTTGATGAATATATCTCCCATTTGTATGAGGCAAGCAATAATATCATTCCAAGAGATACATCTGTATGTTATTTTGACTGTACAAACTATTATTTTGAAATTGAAACTGCAGATGAGGATTATATCGATGAAGTTACTGGTGAAATCTTTTACATGTTGAGAAAGTACGGGATTTCCAAACAACATCAGCCAACTCCAATCGTTCAAATGGGATTGTTTATCGATGCACAGGGAATTCCTTTATCAATGTGTATCAATTCAGGAAATCAAAACGAACAGTTGTGTGCCACTTCAACCGAAGAGAAAATGATAAGATCTTTCAAAGATAAAAAACTTATCTATTGCGCTGATGCAGGACTTGGTTCCTATGATATTAGAAAGTTCAATTCTTTTGGAAGCAGAGCTTTTATAGTCACACAGTCCATAAAGAAACTGTCGAAACCTTTACAGGAAGCAGTATTTAATGATTGTGACTATAAGCTTTTATCCAACGACTTGCCTATGACACTAAAGGAAATGCATGAATTTGATAAAAATGATGAAGACAATCTCCATCTATACAATGATATCCTGTATAAAGTGATCAGTGCAGATAAGGCTGTTGATTTAGGACTTACAGAAGAATATGTGACTTCTACAGGAAAAACAGGAACAAAAAAAGTCAGAGGTGAACTGAAACAATATGTCATCATTACTTTTTCCAGAAAAGCGATGGAATATCAAAGGCATATTCGCAACAGTCAGATAGAACGTGCTCAAAGACTTATAAAAAATAATAAGGTCGAAGATTTAAAAAAGAATCAAAACGATCCAAAAAGATTCATTAAAAAAGTAAAAAATGAAAAAAACAAATATTATATCGATGAAGAGATGATAAAAAAAGAAGAGATGTATGATGGTTTCTATGCCATCGCTACAAATCTGGATGCAGAAAACGAAACGAAAAAAATAATTGAGATCAATTCGCAGAGATATAAGATAGAAGACTGTTTTAGAGTTTTAAAAACAAATTTCAAAGCAAGACCTATAAATCATCGAAAGAATGATCGTATCATAGCGCATTTTATGACATGTTATACGGCATTGCTCATTCAAAGGATAATGGAAGTAAAATTAAATCAAAAAGGCAGACATTTTACTACCGGAGAAATCATTGAAAACTTAAAAAATATGAATGTGGTCAACAACCATGACTTATACTATCAGGCAACTTATACAGGAAGTACACTATGTGATGCTTTGAATGAAACATTTGGATTAGAATTAGACAAGGAATATTATCAGCCGAAAGAATTGAATAAAAAAATCAAAAAAATATCAAATTAGATATTCCATACAACATTTTAAAAAGAGTGAAAATCCACTGATACCAATG